>CAZLLM010000154.1:0-4570 GCA_964560405.1 uncultured Prevotella sp. | reverse complement strand
CTGCAGAACGTCCAGCACAGCTCGACCCACGCCGGCTCCTGCTCCACGCCGGGCTCCGCCAGCAAGAAGAAGCTCAGCACGGTGAACGCCGCGCCCGCAGCGAAAGCGGGGAGGCCTACCGCGAGGCGGCGGCGTGCGCCCCACTTTATGTGGAATCTTATGAAATGCCCAAGCACGAGGTAGCCGATGTATCCCGAGAAGGGGAAAAGCGCGTGGTAAGGGTTCCAGTAAACCTGCCCGAACACGTCCAGCCCGAAATGGTTGAACAGGGGGATTGTGGTGCTCAGCGCGAAAAGCCCTATCACGAAAAGCTCCTGCCGCGCGGACGCCTTGCGCAGCCACGGGGTGAGGACGGGAATGAGCAAGTACAGGCTCAGCAGGGGGTAGAGGAACCACAGATGCCCGGCGTTGCCCGGGAAGTTCAGCGGTATGTAGAGTATGTCGCTCAACGCCTTGCCTGCCGTAGTGCCTCCCCAAAGCAGGGGCAGCGCGCTGTAAAGCACGAGGAAGGCGAGCATAGGCGGGATGATGCGCCTTGCGCGGCGCTTCAGGAACGCGCCCCACGTCTGCCCCTCGCGCATGGGGCAGAGCAGGTAGGCGGAGGTCATCATGAACAGCGGCACGCTCATGCGGCATACGCCGTCGAGGAGGGAGACCCACAGCAGGCAGTCCCACGACTTGATGAACGACACCACTGACACCATCTCGCCCGCCGGCGCGCCCTCCGCCGGGACGAGGTAGAAGTTCTCGGAGGCGTGTACAATCATCACCATGAAGCACGCGAGCACACGCAGCCAGTCGAGGAAATAGATTCTTTCTTGTTTCATCTTGTGTATGTATAGTTTAAGTGTCCGTTTGCAGCCCTGCCGCCTATGCGGACGCGCCGTAAGGCCCGCTGTCCCTCAATCCCCCGCATCGCTGCCGCAGCCTGCCCCGGCGTTACCTGCCGTCCGCCGCGGGACTTCCGCTCAGTCCGCGCCCGCCGTTCCGCTGACGCGGAAGATAACCCTGCTCCGCACCCGCCCGCCGTATCTGATGTAGCAGCGGAACGGGTCAAGGTAGCTTCCCGCTGCGGCGCTGACGAATCTTCCGCCGTCGCCGGCGAGGAAGAACAGGCCCGCGCCCTCCGCTGCGTCAAGCCGTGCGAAGACGCCTGCGAAGCCTCCGTCGTCAGGCTCCGCCGGCGCTGCGGCCGGCACTGTGCCGGGGGCGGCGCGGAACACGGCCTCTCTGCCGCCGCTCCCGCCGCCGAGCTTCACCATATACGGCTGCAAGGCCTCCACGCCCGCCGCGGCTGAGACGTTCACGGTCTCGCCGTCAATGCCGGCGAACTTGAACGCTTGCAGTTCCGGCGGAACCGCCACGGCCTTGAAAGGCAGGCACACGGTGTTCCAGCCGCTCTGGAACACTCTGGCGTACAGGAGCGAATCCGCGCCTGCCGCGAAAGGGTATGCCGCACGGAAAGCGCAGCCGTCCTCAATCCGCATCACGCGGGCGAGGCGGTTCGCGCCCGACATGCCGCAGGCCACCACGTTTCTCCAGCTCGCGGGAACGCGGGGCAGGTCCTCTTCCTTGATATATACTATGCAGTTGCCCGCGCCAGCGTAATCGAAGTCGCGCAGCGCCGCCGGCAGCGCGATCCGCCGCAGGTCGAGCGAAGTGGTTCCCTCGCCGATGGCCTGCGCGAGCCTATCGGGGCTGTATCCTCCCGTGAGCGTTTTAAGGCCGCCGGAGCCGGAAGTGAAAGACGCTTTCGCCGGCAAGGCGGAAAGCGTGGCGAGGACGAGCCCGCCTGCCGCGCCCTCCCTGACGAAGCAGAAGCGCTTCCCTCCGCCTGCCGCGCCCGGCGCGAGAGCCATGTAAAGTTTCCCGCCGTCAGAAGCCCGCGTCGCCGCATGCCCTTCGGAGAGGAAGAAGCGGCAGCCCTCCTCAAGCGGCACAGGCTTTACTCCGAATACTCCGCCGCCTTCTCCGCCGGAAGGCGCGATGCTTCCTCCGCCGGAGGCCGCCAGCACGAAAGTGCCGTCGTCATTTTGCGAAACGGCCCAGCGCAGGCTGTCGTCTTCCAGCGCGAAGCTCCCGTCGGAAAGCAGCAGCTCCGAAACGTCGGCGGCCTCCATGAAAGAGCCGGCCCGCCTCCGCGCCGCGTAATGCTTCCCGCCGTCTTCGGCCGTTATGCAGCATTCCCCGCTTTCGCCGCCGACAGAGCCGCCCGCCTTGTCAGTGCTTCTGTACAGCGCAAGGTCGCCGTAAAATTCCCTGTCCTTATAGAACCCGAAATAACAGTAGGACGTGTCGCAGCTAAGATACCGCGTGTCGCCGCCGTCAGCGGAGGCGAAGCTGAACGTATTCGCGCCGCCCGCGACGTTCCATCTGATGGGGTCCGTTCCGAGCGAGAGATCCGCCGGGTTCCTCCCCCTTGTCACGTATTCCCCGCTCTTCGCGGACGACAGGACGTAGAAGCCGCCGCTGATGGAGATGCGCCATTGGAGCGACACGTCCGTTGTCTCGACGGTGTCGCCGCGCATGCCGGTCCTTCTCGCCGCCAGTTTCGCGCCCTTTCCCGACTTCTCGCTTTCGAGAAGGAAGCGCGGGGCGCCTAAAGAGGAGGCGACCAAATAAACATACGCGGTGTCAATGTCGCTCACGCCGGAAATCCGGACGAACCGGCTCTGCTGGGCCAAGGCCGGCGTAAGCATCCCGAAGAGGAGGATTGCGGGCAGAATCCGTGCGGAAAGGGCTCTCATATCTTGCGGTTGAATTCTTTTCTGTGCCGGCGGCACCGCAAATTCCACAGCAGTGAGGACAGCGGACGCGCCATATCGTAAAAGACGAGCGAGAATATGTAGGAAGGGGCGCCGAACGCGGCTGTGACTTTCCTGAACATTATGACATTGGCGGCGCAGGCCGCGATGAGTGCCGAGCATACTGCGGCGGCGAAAGCGTATCTCTGCACGGAAAAAGCCGATACGGCCGCAGCCGCCCCGCCTGCCGCCGCGAGCAGCAAGCCCGAGTTCATGAGGAAGCCGGCCATGCGGCCGGGACGCCCCTTCGCGCCCGACTGCCGCCGCGCCACGCAGCGCAGCATCTTCCAGCCGCGGTAAACGTGCGCCGACATAGCGCATTGCTGTTCCACAATCGCGGACGCGGAGACGCACACCGCCGTGCGCCCGGGGCGCGACAGGCTGTTCACAAGCAGGTCATCAACGCCGTAGGTATAGTCGAGCGTCGAGGCGTAGCCGTTTCCCGACAAGAATACCGAGCGCCGGAAAGCAAGGTTGCAGCCGTCGCCGCCGGAAGCCCCTCTGCGGGCGGAACGGAACCACGCCAGCTGGCATAAGAGCCGGTCGTAAATGGCGCGGCGTGCGGCGCACGAGCCGTCGTATCTGAAATTCGAATAGCCGAGCGCTATGTCGTTTCCCGCGGTAAAGCTGCGGCTCATCGTCTCTATCCACGCGCTGCTGCGCGGCGTGCAGCCGGCCCGCGTGAGGATTATCCATTCGTGTTTCGCCGCCTTCACGCCTAACGTTACGGCGAGCTTCTCGCGGCTCACATACCGCGCCGAACCCGGCACGAATGTGTGCCGCAGGTTGCGGTGCGTCTTCTCGTACCGTTTAAGCACTTCGGGCGTGGAATCGGCCGACCCACCGTCGACCACCACCACTTCAAAGCGCGCGTTCTCCTGCCCCAGTATTGCGGGCAGGCTGCGCTCGAGAGCCTCCCCCTCATCCTGGCAGCAGATCACCACGGAAACGGGCGCAGGCTCCCCTTGCGGGTCTTCCCCCCGCCGCTCCCCGCACGACCGTCCGGCAGCCCCGTAAAGCCGCTTGCGGAGCGGCAGGAACAGTGCCAGGCCTATGCACATGGCGGCCAGCGACACATACGCGGGCATGAGTTCCTGCAGGGCTGATATATCCAAAAGTTGCCGCATAACGCCTGATGCACTATTCAGTGTCCGCGCCGGAACTCCGCGCACACTACCGCCGCAGCAGCAGCAGCGTTGAGGCTCTCCGCCGCCCGCTTCCCGCGTGAATAGGGAGGGATGTGCAGCCGCCGCGTAACAGCCTTCTCCACCGCGGGCGAGACGCCGCTGCCCTCGTTTCCGATCACAATCACGCCGCTCTCCGTAAGCGGGGCGGAATATATGCTTTCGCCTTCAAGGAACGTGCCGTACACCGGCGTGCCCGCGGGCAGACCCGCCAGAGCGTGCGGAAGATCGCAGCAGTACACCCTGACATTAGCGAGCGCGCCCATCGTGGCTTGCAGCGCCTTGGGGGAATACACGTCGGCCGTGCCTCTTGAACACACCACCGCGCCAATCCCGAACCAGCACGCAGTGCGGATTATCGTTCCCACATTGCCCGGGTCCTGCACTCCGTCAAGGGCGAGGCACAGCCCCTCGCGGGCAAGGCGGGACACGTCGGGCGCGCCCCCGGAAGAAGGCTTTTCAAACACCGCTACAACCTCGTGCGGCGTGGCGAGCAGGGAGGCTCTCGCTAACTCGCCGGGCGAGACCGTGTCGCTCTCGGCCACTCCCGCGGGGACGGTGAAGCCGCCGCCTTCCGACACG
>CAZLLM010000153.1:0-4571 GCA_964560405.1 uncultured Prevotella sp. | reverse complement strand
GGCGGGAAGCGGGGCGGGCGCGCCTCCTAAAACAAGGCGGGGCGGCGCTTCCTCGCCTCGCCTATCGGGAGCAGCGGCTCTTGCGCCTCGCTGTGCCGCCGCCGCAGGAGTTCGTACTCGTCCTCTATCCCGCGCCTGTACGCGCGGGAGCCTTCCTTGTCGAGCAGCCGCGCCGCCGCAAGCGCGGCCTGCGAGGCGTCTTTCGTCCAGACCACTGTGCTTCCGTAGGCGGGCGATATTTTCAAGGCCGTGTGCAGCTTGGATGTCGTGGCACCTCCCACCATTATGGGGACTGTCAGACCCGCTTCGCGCATCATGGCCGCCACGCGCACCATCTCGTCGAGGCTGGGGGTTATGAGGCCGCTCAGGGCGACTATGTCGGCGTTTTCCTCTTCCGCCCGCTTCACGATCACCTCGGGCGGGCACATTACGCCGAGGTCGACTATCTCGCAGTTGTTGCACGCGAGCACTGCGGCGACTATATTCTTGCCTATGTCGTGCACATCGCCTTTCACGGTAGCTATAAGCACTTTCCCCGCGAATCCGACGGCCGCGCCCTTCTCCTTGCCGATGAAAGGCTGCAACACCGACACGGCCGCCTTCATCGTGCGGGCGGTCTTCACCACTTGCGGCAGGAACATCCTGCCCGAAGCGAACAAGACGCCCACTTCGTCCATGGCTTTCATGAGAGGGCCTTCGATTATGTCCACCGCTCGCGGGTATTTCGCCGCGGCTTCGGCGAGGTCTTCCGCGAGGAAGCCCTCTTCGCCCTTCATCATCGCATACGCCAGGCGCTCCTCCACAGGGGCGTCCCGCCACGCGGCCTGCCGTCGGCCGGCGGGCGGGCTTGCGCTTCCCGCGGCGGAGTCTTTTATTCTTTCGGCAAGCATGACGAGCCGCTCCGCCGCCTCCGGCGAGCGGTTCATCACCGCGTCGTCTATTATGCCGCGCCAATCTTCGGGGATGTCGTCATACAAGACCGCGGCTGAGGGGTTTACAATGCCCATGTCCATGCCCGCCTGCACCGCCCTGTAAAGGAATACG
Organism: uncultured Prevotella sp.; assembly: GCA_964560405.1. Classification (GTDB taxonomy): domain Bacteria; phylum Bacteroidota; class Bacteroidia; order Bacteroidales; family Bacteroidaceae; genus UBA6398. Next base: position 3,527 of record CAZLLM010000153.1, on the reverse strand, counting down.
GCGCTCATGGCCTGCCGTATGCGGTCGTTGCCGCGGAAGGAGAACGACAGGTTGCTTACGCCGCCGCTTACGTGCGCTCCGGGGAGGTTTCCGCGTATCCACGCGGCGGCGCGGATGAAGTCGAGTGCGTACGCATTATGCTCCGGCATGCCTGTGGCGATGGAAAGGACGTTAGGGTCGAATATTATGTCTTCGGGCGGGAACCCGGCTTTTCCAGTCAGCAGCCGGTAGGCGCGGCCGCATATTTCCGTCTTGCGCCTGTAAGTAACCGCCTGCCCCTCCTCGTCGAAGGCCATCACCACGGCCGCCGCCCCGAAGCGGCGCAGCTCGCGCGCGTGTTCGAGGAAAACGGCCTCGCCTTCCTTAAGGGAGATGGAATTGACTATGCACTTTCCCTGTACGCACTCCAGCGCGGCGATGATGACATCCCATTTCGAGGAATCTATCATCACCGGCAGGCGGGCCGCCTCCGGCTCGGAAGCGATCAGGTTGAGGAAATTCACCATTTCGCGCTTCGCGTCCAGAAGCCCGTCGTCCATGCTGATGTCTATCACCTGCGCTCCGTCTTCCGCCTGCTTCCTCGCGATGCGCAAGGCTTCGCCGTATTTCTTTTCCTTTATCAGCCGCAGAAACCGGCGGGAGCCCGCGACGTTGCAGCGCTCGCCGATGCTTATAAAGTTGCTTTCCGGCGATACCGTCATCGCTTCCAGCCCGGCAAGGCGCAGACGCGGGGAGCGCGCCGGCGGCACGCGCGGCTTCCGCCAGTCGCTGCCGCGCCGGACAAGCGCGCTGAAACGTGCGATATGCTCGTCGGTTGTTCCGCAGCATCCGCCGATTATATTGACAAGTCCGTCGTCTACCAGCTCTTTCATCTGGCAGGCCATGTCATCGGGCGACTGGACGTACTTCCCCATAGCATCAGGAAGCCCGGCGTTAGGATAAGCCGAAACGTAAAACGGCGCGGTTGCCGCCAGCGAAGCTATGAAAGGCTTCATCTCACGTGCGCCGAAAGAGCAGTTGAGGCCTATAGAGAAAATGCCGGCGTGGCTTACCGACACGAGGAAAGCCTCGAGGGTCTGCCCCGACAGTACGCGCCCCGCCTTGTCGGCGATAGTGGCGGAAAGCATGACCGGGACGCGCCGCCCCGCCGCTTCCATCGCGTTTTCGGCAGCGTAAAGAGCGGCTTTCGCGTTCAGGGTGTCGAAGACCGTTTCGATGAGGAGGATGTCCACGCCCCCCTCGAGCAAGGCTTCCATCTGCTCCGAGTAGGCCGCGGCGAGTTCGGAGAAAGTCAGGTTCCTCATCGCAGGATTGCCGATGTCCGGGCTTAGGGAACAAGCCTTGTTCGTAGGCCCGACCGACCCTGCCACCATGCGCGGCTTCTCAGGCGTAAGGCGGGTGTATTCGTCCGCCGCACTGCGCGCTATGCGTGCGGCGGCGATGTTTATCTCACGGCAAAAGCTCCCGGCGTGGTAGTCGCCCAGCGTTATCCGCTGCGAGCTGAACGTATTTGTCTCTATTATGTCGGCTCCCGCCGCGAGATAGCGGCGGTGTATGTCGCTTATCACATCGGGGCGTGTGATTGAAAGCAGGTCGTTGTTGCCTTTCTGCGTTCCCGGCAGGCCTGCGAAGCGCTTCCCGCGGAAGTCTTCCTCGCGCAGACCGTACGCCTGTATCATCGTGCCCATCGCGCCGTCGAGTACGAGGACTCTTTCGCGGGCCATCTTTTCCAAATCCTCGCGCGTCACCATTGCCGCCGTGTTCTTTGCTCCTTGAATTTCTCCGCCATTGCGCGGCGGTCTTCCTTCTCACGCAGTGCCTGCCTTTTGTCGTACTCTTTTTTGCCCTTGACAAGAGCTATTTCCAATTTGGCGCGGCTGTTCTCGTCAATATACAGCTTAATGGGGACGATGGACAGACCCGCGTTCCTGCCTTCCTGTTCAAGCCGCGTTATCTCTCTCTTATTCAGCAGGAGCTTGCGGTCGCGGCGCGAGACATGGTTGTTGTACGAGCCGTAAAAGTACTCTGCGACATACATGTTTTTCACCCACATTTCCCGGTCGCGCACATAGCAGTAAGTGTCGGCCAAGCCCGCCTTCCCCTGCCTTATCGACTTTATCTCCGTTCCGGTAAGCACGATGCCGGCCGTGTAGGCGTCGAGAACGAAATAGTCGTGCCAAGCGCGCTTGTTTTTTATTTCAATGTTTTTCTGCTTGATGACCATTGTCATGTGTTTCTTTTTGCACGGATTCCCACTCTGCGCGCCCGCCGCCCCGGAAGAACGGAAACACTCCGAAGATATCCCGGATCACATCGGACACTATTCTGCACTATGCCGGATTCCCCCGTTGCCCGCCCCGTGCGAACCGATTCCTGCGGCAAATCCGTAGGCCGGTCTCTTATCAATGCACGGCTGCGGCGGTCTCCCGGCAGCAAGGACGACGCGCCGTCCTGCACGGCGGCAAATTTATCCAAAATCCCGCTTATGCGCCGTGGCGCGGCCTCCGTAAGTTCCGGTCTCCGCACTGCAAACTCATCGCCCTGCTTGTCGCACTCCGGCTTCCGTCCGTAAAATGCTACGGACTTGCCAGCAGCCGAGTATGCCGCCGCATGGCCTTTGCGAAAGGATTTTCAAAGATGGAAAAACCGCACCTTTTGTGCATCAGCTGTGCGGATCAGCCTTTCGGCACCTCTTCACCAGGCGTAACGCACACTGTCAGGGCAGCCTGGCCGGACTTGAGCGTACCATGCCCTCTCGCCAGGCTTCCGCCTGCAACAGTGAGGGCGGAGCCGGAGAACGCCGCGGCAGCCCGCTCCATGCTTTGCACAGAGATTCCGGCAAGCTGCCGCAAACCGCCGTCCGCGACTTCTCGTCTTCATTCGTCGTCCGTTTTGTACACGTAGTTGAATCGCGCCGACGGAGCCACGTCCCCGTTAATATAGAAATCCATTGGATTCCCCTCTTCCTGCATATTGTCGCTCCACTTGAACTCGAAATCCAGCCCGCCGCCCGCAGACGCTACGAGCTTTCGTGAAACGCTGACCGCCAGCCGGCCGCCCGAAACGCGAAACTCCACCTCCGCGACAGCTTCCCAATTCCAGCCTCCCCCTACGTTGCTTTCCACGACGGTTTTTCCGTTTCTTTTCCCTCTCCGGTTGACTACAAGGTCGTAGCCTTCCCACCCCGTCGATTTGTCGCGGTCGGTGTCAATGAAAAGAAGCATCCAGTTATTGCCGGATGCGGGAGTGAGAGCCGAGTCTGCCCTGACGTAAAAGAACACGTTGCCACCGCCGCGCGCCACGCGCGCCTCCACTATGTCGTTGCGCCCGGAAACGTTAGTGTAATACGTGTTGCACACCCCGTTGGCGGCACGGTGCATCACGTCCCCTTTGTAATCGGTGTAGCACGGCAAGACACCCTCCCATACGGCAAAATCTGACAGCTTTATCCTCACAGGGGACGATGCCTTTTCCGGCTGTGAAATGCCCTTGAACTTGCGCACGTTATCGACGAGTTGGTAATAATA
>CAZLLM010000152.1:0-4573 GCA_964560405.1 uncultured Prevotella sp. | reverse complement strand
GACCTATAGATTATAAGAGAGTTGGACTGGCCTCCGAAGAGGCTTTTCAGAGGGGGCGCAGTCAGCCCGCGGAACAGGCGGATGCCCCCTCCTCCGCGGCGGGCATTCCCCGCAAGAAAGCGTTTTCCCGGCAGGCGCAAGCCCGTCGGGAAAACACGTCCAATGCCGCGTCGGCGGCCTGTCAGAAGTACAGGTAGCGGCGGTCTTTCACGTCCGCGTTGCGGTACAGGTCGTTGGAATACTGGCTTACGCAGCGCAGGAAACTCTCGACGGAGCTTTCGAGGTACTGCTTCTGGTCGTATTTCGCTCCGCCGCTCTTGCGCGCCGTCACGCGGTAGACGTAAACGCCGTTGCTGCCTTTCACCGGGCCGCGGTCCTTGTTCAGCTTCGCGAAAGCCGCGCCGCCCGCGAACGCCGGCTCGTTGGAGCCTGTCGAGGACACGGCGGTGTATGAGCTGAAGTCCACTCCGCTGAGCGTGTCCCTGCTCGCGGCGGGGTTGGCGAGAGCCTGCTCGAGCGACTTGCCTTTGAGCGACTCCGCTATCTTGTCGGCTTTCTTCTCGCGCAGCGCGAAGTTGCGCACGGCGGACTTCACGTCGGGGTCGTCAAGCGGGCGGAAGCCTTTGGGATGAACGCCGGTCACGCTCACGAGGAGCAGGCAGTCGTTGTTGCCGCATTCGTACAGCTGCGATACGTCGCCTTTCTTCGCGGCGAACACCCAGCGGAGGGCTTCGGACGTGCCGGGAACGCCCGCCACGTAATGCTCGTAGCTGAACATGTCCTTGCGCGCCTGCACGTTGTATCCGCTTTTGACGGCGTTCTTCTCCATCTCTTCGAGCGTGCTGTTCGCCGCGATGAAGCGGCTGAACGCATTGTACGCTTTCGAGTACGTCTCCTTGCTGAAATCGACTGTGCGCTTTACGACCGCCGCGTCGTATTTGTCGGTTATGGCCCTGCGCTCGAGCACCTCTATCACTACGGTGTTCTGCGACAGCTCCGCCTTCGCCACAGACCCCGGCGCGCCGTCACGTATCGTCTTTATGAATCTGACGTTGTCGGCATCGAGGTTCTGGCCTTCGTACTGCGAGGACGCGAGCCACTGCTCCTGCCCCGTCTGCCCGTACTTCTTGGCCACGTCCGCGAACTCCGCGCCTCCCGCCAGCGCCTTCACGATGCTGTCGGCCGTGCCTGCGGTGGCCTCCTGCGTGGAGCCCGCGCAGTTTATGGCGCGGAACCTGACGGAATCGGGAGCCTGCGTCTTGGCTATCAGCTTTATTATGTTGAGAGTGTTGTCGGCGGCGTTGGGGTACTCCTTCACTCCGCCCGCGGAAACCGAATCAAGCATGTTCTGCACGTCGCGGGGAAAGGCCGCCTTCGAAACGGGAAGCGGGGAGTAATATACGGAAGAGTTGCTTTTGCTCACGACCCCCGCCGCGTCCCCGCCGTCACGGAGCTCGTCGGCGTAGCCCTTCATCTCCTTCTCTATGGCAGCCTTGTCCGCAGGGCTGGCCGTAACCTGCACGGCGATGTATTTGATGTCGCGCGATTCGCTGAACTGCCGGAACGTCTCCTTCCTCTGATTGTAAATCCTCTTCAGGTCGCCGTCCGACACCTCCACGCCGTTGTCGGGAACGGAAGTGAGCGGCACGGAGGCCACCTCCAAGTCGCTCTTGGACGAGACCCCGTCGAAAGCGAGCCTCGCCGACACGGGGTTCGACACTATGGAGCGCCCTATGAGCGACTGGTACTTGTCGCTGAGCAGGCCGCTGCGCAGCGTCTTCTCCACGAAGCCCCAGTACTTGTAAAGGTTCTGATAGTACTCCGCATACTCAGGCGGCGTCTGCTCGGGGGATGCCTGCATCTTTTCGTACTGGTCGAGGAACTGCCGGAGCAGCGACACGTCGAAGCGCCCTGTCTGCTGGTTCACAAACGGGGTCTGCAGGAGCATCTGGTTCGTGCCTTCGCGTATCACTGCGTTTAGCTCCTCGTCCGTAACCGTGAGGCCGAGCTTTTTCGCTTCGTGTTCCACGAGCTTGGACGAGACATACGTCTGCCACACCTGGTCTTTCAGCTGGTTCTGCTCCGCGTCGCTGAGAGCCGACTGGCCGCGCATGAACTTCACCGCCTGCGTGTACTCGTCGATGAGCGACTGGTACTCGCTGATGCCTAACTTGCTGTCGTACACCTGCCCCACGTGCCGCTTGTCGCTGCCGAAAAGGGTGTCGAACACGCGGAAGAAGTCCTCCGCGATGAACGCGAAAAGGCCGAGGCCTACGATGGCCAGCACGGCGATGCTCCACTTCCTGATAGTTTGTATAGCTGCCATTATCCCGTCTGTTTTTATTTGTCGTTTTTATTCAGTGTCCGCTGGATTAAACCGTGCAAAGATATTAAAATCACTCCGAAACACAGAGGCTTTTGCGCGGAAAAATCGCTCCCCGCCGGCGGCGCAAGGCGGCGCGGAATATGTCCGGCGCGGCGCGGGCCGCCTCCCTTGTGCTCCCGCCTGCGTCCGCCGCGCCTCCATGCCGCGCCGCCCGAATAAACGCCGGCCGCGTTTTGAGATTAGCCCGGATTGCCGTACTTTTGCTTGAAAGCCCGAGCCGCGTGGCGGAAAAGAGAATCGTAATAAAGGACACCGACCCTGTAACGCTTTACGGGGCGGGCAACACGCACCTCCGCCTGATGAAGGCCCTTTACCCGCGGCTGCGCATAGTGGCCCGCGACAACGTGATACAGGCCGCGGGCTCCGAAGCCGACCTCGCGGAGTTCGAGAACGCCGTGGAAACCCTCGCAAGCCGCTGCGCCAAGTACAACACGCTGCGCGAAGCCGACATAATCGATGTAGCCAGCGGCCGCAAGCCTTACGACGGAGACGGCGAGGAAGCCATTGTCTACAACATCAGCGGCAGGCCCATAAGGGCGAGGAGCGAAAACCAGACGCGCCTCGTGAAAGCCTACTCCGCATACGACATGGTTTTCGTCACAGGCCCCGCCGGTACGGGAAAGACCTACACAAGCATAGCCCTCGCCGTGCGCGCGCTGAAAAACAAGGAAGCCCGCCGCCTCATACTGAGCCGCCCCGCAGTCGAGGCCGGAGAGAAGCTGGGCTTCCTGCCGGGCGACGTGAAAGAGAAGATAGACCCCTATCTGCGCCCCTTGTACGACGCGCTCGAGGAAATGATACAGCCGCAGAAGCTGCGCGATATGCTCGCCGGCGGCGTTATACAGATTGTGCCGCTCGCTTTCATGCGCGGACGGACCCTGAGCGATGCCGTCGTCATACTGGACGAGGCGCAGAACACGACGCCCGCGCAGATAAAGATGTTCCTCACACGAATGGGCGGCGGCACAAAAATGATTATCACCGGCGACTGCACGCAAATCGACCTGCCCTCCACGCAAAGCTCCGGCCTTGCCGAGGCGCTCAGAATACTGCAAGGCGTGAAAGGCATAGCGTTCCTCGAAATGAGCAAGCGCGACATTGTGCGCAACCCCCTCGTTACGCGCATCGTAGAAGCGTACGAACACGACAGCGCCGGCCGCCGGAACGCAGAGGAGCGGGATGCCGGCGGCGAGGGCGCGGAAATAATCGGAATGCAGCAGGAAAACCCGACAAAACAATAGCATAGCGATGAATGAAGCATTGACAAGAACAGACTACGCCTTTCCGGGGCAGAAAAGCGTGTTTCACGGCAAAGTGCGCGACGTTTACAACATCGGCGGCGACAGCCTCGTGGTGGTTTCAACCGACCGCATCTCGGCATTCGACGTAATCCTGCCCGCCGGAATACCTTGCAAAGGGCAGGTGCTCAATCAGATTGCCGCTAAATTCCTTGACGCTACCGCCGATATCTGCCCCAACTGGAAGCGTGCCGTGCCCGACCCCATGGTGACCGCAGGCGTGGTGTGCAAGGGCTTTCCCGTCGAAATGATAGTGCGAGGCTGCCTGTGCGGCAGCGCATGGCGCGCCTACAAAAGCGGCGTCCGCGAGATATGCGGCGTGAAACTGCCGGAAGGAATGCGCGAAAACCAGAAATTCCCCGCTCCTGTCGTCACCCCCACCACGAAAGCGGAAGCCGGAGAGCATGACGCTGACATCTCGCCCGCCGAAATCGTTGCCCGCGGCTTTGCCACAGAGGAGGAATACCGCACAATCGAGCAGTACGCGCTCGCGCTTTTCCAGCGGGGAGCGGAAATCGCGGCGGGACGCGGGCTCATTCTCGCCGACACCAAATATGAGTTCGGAACGCGCGGCGGCGTAATCACACTTATGGACGAAGTGCACACCCCCGACTCCTCGCGTTATTTCTACGCCGAGGACTACGAAAGGAAGTTTGAGGCGGGAGAGCCGCCGCGCCAGCTGTCGAAAGAGTTCGTCCGCGAATGGCTGATGAGCAAGGGCTTCCAAGGGAAGGCGGGGCAGAAGCCGCCCGAAATGACACCCGATGTCGTGGAAAGCATATCCGGCAGGTACATCGAGCTGTACGAGCGCATAACGGGCGAGAAGTTCCGCGAAGAGCGGCGCGGCGGCATAGCGGAGCGCATAGAGGAAAACGTGAACGCCTACTTA
>CAZLLM010000151.1:0-4581 GCA_964560405.1 uncultured Prevotella sp. | reverse complement strand
CATTTTGTGATGCCGCAGGGTTTATGCGGCGGGTCTCCTCTTTAATTCAGGCGCTTTGACTATCCGCTTTGCACGGGGGTGCGAAACGCTGGCAGTCCTGCGCAAGTGCGATGTGCGGCGCAAGTGCAAGGGGGGAGGGCAGCGTTTGTGTGAAGCGGATGGGATGGGTTTATGCGCGGACGCAATCGTGCGGGGTTGTGCGAAATGCAGGGCGCGGAATGCGAGGACACACCACGGGCGCATGGGGCGTATTGTGTGGGGTTATGCGGAGTGCGGGGCGGCGGGGGAGTTTTGCAGGGTGCGTTTACAACGTTCACAAGAAGCTGCGCCGTCCTGACATTGCAGGGCGGCGCAGCCGTTCATTTTTTGATGCCGCAAGGTTTATGCGGCGGGTCTCTTCTTTAATTCAGGGGCACATGGGGCGCACATGACACACTGCGTGGCGCACCGCGCACCGCGTAAAGCGGGCGCACGGGCGGGGGGCTTATTCGCCGAGGACTTTCTGGTCGCCCTGCTTCACGGCGAGGCGCCACTGGCCTCCGCTCTTGACGGGGTTGAACATGAAGGCGATGGTGTTCGGCGCGGAGCCTTCCTCTCCTTCGGCGAACTTTATCTCGTACTTCACTTCGTTGAGCCCGGCGGTGCTGAAGCGGAAGCCTGCCAGCTTGTAGTCGATTACGGGGAACATGCGGAACGTGTTCCGCAGGGCCTGCGCCTGCTCCTGTGTGAGGGGCGCGGTCTCTCCCGCGCTGTCTGCGGCCCACACGTTTTTCAGCGCGTCTTCGGCGCGCCCTTCTTTCAGCGCGCTCATGCAGTCGTCGCAGAGCTTGAGCATCTGCGCGGTGTCGGCGGCGGTCAGCCCGCTCTGGAAGCGCTCGGCCTCGGTCATCTCCGGCCCGCGCTTGCAGGCGCACACCGCGACGAGGGCCGCCGCGAGCGCCGCCGCTATGCGGTAGGTGTTTCTTTTCATGTCTTTCTGCCGTTTTGTCAGTTCAAAGAGAGGTGCGCTCTCTTTTGCAGGGAAGCGCACCTCTCGCCTAAGCAATTCTGACACACGAAAGGGAAATCCGTGTCTTCGGATTACTATTATCTCACAGGGTTAACAGTAACCTCCACATAATCCGTCAGAGTGCCCCACGTGTATGTCACGGTAACAGGGATTCTCAATTTGTACGGATTTGCAAGGGGCGTACCGTTGTTGTAATAGGTGAGTGAGCCGAATATCGCCTCTTTATCCTCTGCCGATGAGCTCGGGGTCAGCGAGGTGAAATCGCCTGTGCCGCGCGTTGCTTCCAGCCTTGTGCTGGGCGCGGTCTCGGCAAGCGACCGCCATGCGCCTCCAAGGTCGGTCTGGACGTTCGCCGGGTCAGTGTCAATCGTGATAGCCGTCACCTCATAGAACCTGTAGAGATCCAAGTCGGCGCTGAACGCTACCGGCCGCCAGTCGGACAGGCTCACGATGTCTGCCACGCTGAGTGTGGAGCCGTTGGTGGAAGCGTCGACGAACGGTTTCGCGCTATTGGCGGAAAGGTTGAGCGGACGGAGAACGTAGTCGTGGAACTCAGTAGTACCTTCCAAAGGCACGACTGTACCGCACCCGTCGTTGTCTATCACGGCTATGCCGACTTTCAGGAACAATGTCGGGTCGTCAAGCTCGTCGGAAGTCTTTGAGCCGTCTTTGTCGGAGCTGCCGTAAGCGTTAAGCACTTCCTTCGCAATCTCGGTGTTCGCGTACTTGATGACAGTGTCGTTGACTATTTCTGCGAGCAAGTTCGCCGCTATAGCCGAATTGACATAGACTTTCGTGTTCGTGTATATGCCTTGCTCTGGATCGAGCGGGTTTTCCTTTGCATCGTTAGCCGTCGGGTTGGTAATATTGTCGCCGCACAGGCTTACCGCATTGTTGTTTTCGACTACGATATTCCAGTTTCCGCCCTTCGGGTTCTTAATTTGGTATCCGCCGATGAAGTACAGCTTGAAGTCTTCGGAAGTGTACCCATTGAACTTCTCGCCGAGGAACGCGGTCATGAAGTTCTGCTCGAATTTGTCGTCCACCTCCGGGTCGTTGCTGGGAACTTCAACGTTTATGCCGAACGACTTCTCTTTGCTCCAGCCCCATACGGAGTTGTTCTTTGTCCACTGTGTCCCTTCGTTGAACGGTTTGGCTGTGTGGCTGTCGCGGTTGAACGTAACGGTTATGGGCAGGTAGAGAGCGCCTTCGTCCGTAGCCGAGCCTTTCCTCTTGTAGCGCACGTAGGTGGTGTATGAGCCGCCCTTCTTGTAGAGCTTCTGCTGGTCGCAAGAGCCCAGCGTCCACGTCAGCGTAGAGGTCTCGGAATCTGCTCCTTCAAAAGATTCTGTTATCTTGCCGTATTTTGGCGATGCGGCTGTGAATGTATTGCCGCCGTCTGCGGTCATGAACTGGTTGACTTCGTCCCCCGTTTTGTCAAGCTCGTAGTTCTCGTTGAAACGCTGGTTTCCGATGCCTAACTTGCTCAGCACACGGTCGGATATGTGAGACCAGTCGATAGTGGTCGTGAAATTTGCGCAATCGTCCACAGAGCGGGTGCCTGCATCCACCGCGTCAGCCACGATGACACCGCTTGGCAGCTCTTCCGCTTCCGTAATCTTAATCTTGAGATAGCCGTAAAGCACCACTTTGTCCTCCGAGTTCTCAACCGTAACACGCACAAGGGGTTCGCGCCCTACGGCCGCCTTGTTCGGCTCGCCCGCCGACCCGTCTTCGTTCACGTCGTGAGCCGTGATTACGCCGGTTTCCGGGTTGATTGTAGCGTATTTGCTGTCGTGCGTTTTGTTAGCGCCTACAGTGTAGTCTACGAGGCTGAATGTGTAATGCAGGTCGTAAGCCTTTTCGTCGCCGTAATTCCATACGCCGTGATCCGCCTTGTTAGTGGTGGCGGTATTCCATGTGTAGTGTACGGCAAGGAGTTCGGTGAGGTCTTTCTCTACCGCCTTCACTTGGCCGCCGACTTCTTCGCCGTACATCAAAGGCACTGCGTCAGCGTCTTTCAATGCTTCCGTAGCCGTAGTGTACAGATGGCCGGCAGGCTTCGTCGTGCCGTCGCAGGCTTTGCCGTATTTGTCGTAGTCCGATTTAGAGAAAGCTATCGCCTTGGGAGTGATCTGCGATGCGTACAGCCCGGCGTAGTCGGACGTGATGACGGTGTCCTTGCCTTCGGTGTCGTTGACTTTCGCCTGAAGAGCGAAGATGTTCACCGTCGGGTCGCTGCCGTCAGCGCGGGTGGTGATGGCACTCGGGTTGGTAATCCGCAACGGCACTGTCAGTATGCCGTCCGCTGTCGAAGACTGCGCCAGCAGGCTCTCGTCGATAGTGACTTTCGAACCGGCCGCACGCGCCACAACCTGCACGTCTCTTGTGACGAACGACAGGCTGTTCTCCGGCAATACGGCGGACGACGGGTTCATGTGGTACTCAATCTCGTAAACCGGGTTGAAAGCCGCGTACTTCTTATCAGTCACAGGATACTCATAGATGGTGTTGTCCACGAATTCGACGTTCTCGCCATTGCTGTTGGTGGTCTTGGCTTCCTTGCCATTGAGGACATAAGCCTCGGCGTTCATGTATCCGTACTCAACGGATTCGATGCCGCCCACGTAGAGGTTGGGTATGAACACGAGGCTGCGGAGGCTCTTGCCCAGCAGCGTGACGAGGTCGGCGTTCACGCTGCCCACCTTGTCGGTAAGTTCCGCGATGTCGTCGTCGATTTTCTTTGTAAGCGCTTCGTTCAGGCCGTCAAGCTTGGTGCCGAGGTCGGTCTCCACTTTGCTTACCCTCTCGTCCAGCCCTTCAATGAGCGTGCCCTGCTCCTTGATTTTGGCGTCGTGCTGGGTCAGGCTGTCCTTTACCGCCTCCCTTATGGCTGCGGCGGCCTGCTCCGGGGTGCAGTAGCCCTCGAGCATGGCGTTCAGGTCTTCCGTCGTGGTGTAGGGCGCGAGCGCGCTTGCGAGCTGTGTGGCGAGGATGCCGTCGAGGTCTTCGCTCTTGACGTAGTTCTGAAGCGTCGCCGTCAGGTCTTCGCTCTTGACGTAGTTCTGAAGAGCCGCGGTGAGCTCGGCCACTTTGCCATCTATCGCATCGTTGGCTGCTTGAAGGTTCTCCTGCAGCTTCTGGTCGAGTTTCTCGCCGTTTTCGCCAAGTATCTGCTTGAAGTTTTCGAGGGCGGTCATCTGGGTCTGAAGCTGGCTGAGGGCGGTCTGCATGCTCTCAAGGTTCTTCATCGCGTCGATGGCTTCCTGCGAAAGCCCCATTTCGCTCATGACGCCCTCTATGTCGGTTGCCAGCCCTGCTTTGATGGCTTCAAGCTGGGCGGTCACGTCGCTGAGCTTCGCGTAGTCCGCGAGGTCGGCGTTCTTTACGAATTCGGAGACGTCGGGAATCTGGCCTTTCAGATCGTCCACGAGCCTCTGCGCTTCCGCGATGGCAGCCTGCTGAGCCGCTGCCGCAGCCTCTTGAGCCGCTGCCGCCTGCTGCTGAGCCGCTGCTGCCTGCTCCTTGGCCTGAGCCGCCGCAGCTGCGGCTTCATCGCCCGCCGCCTGCGC
>CAZLLM010000150.1:0-4593 GCA_964560405.1 uncultured Prevotella sp. | reverse complement strand
GCCGATACCTGCTGAAAACGCCGCCGCGAACCGTTGGAAACAGCCGGAATCCGCCCTGATTCCGCCCAGACCCGCAGCGCGTCCGGCGCGTATTCCGGGTTCGGGGGGCGCAATCATTTGCCGGAATAAGAGGCCGGTTACGGCGGAAAAAGCGTAACTTCGCGAAACTGTTCATAATCACATAACCAAACATCTGAAACAATGAAAGCGCAAGAGATGCCGTTGGATAAATTTTTGAAAACGACGGGCGTTCAGTTTGTGATTCCCGTTTACCAAAGGAACTATGACTGGAAAGAGGAACAATGCAGACAATTATGGAACGACATCATAGAGACGGGGAACTCTTCAGAAGACACCGCCAATCACTTCATCGGAAGCATTGTGTACATCGACAATGGTATATACACAACTGGCGGCACAGAACAACTTGTAATCATAGACGGCCAACAGAGAATCACAACCGTAACATTGCTGCTTGCAGCCTTACGTCATTTTGCGGAAAGGCAGGGAGACAAAGATTTCGCGAATAAAATCCGCGACTATTATCTGGTTAATGAGCATGCCGATAGCCGGTGTAAAACCAAGCTGAAAGTGACCGAAAACAATGAAAGGGATCTCAGCCGCCTGCTGGAAGAGAACCCCGACATTCCGGCTTCTCCGTATTCAAACATCAACAGCAATTACAAATTCTTCTCTGAAAGAATTGACGCAAGCAACAGAGAGACTGTTTATAAGGGCTTCCAGCGGCTGTTGTTTGTTGAAATATCATTAGAACGCGGGAAAGACAACGCGCAAGAAATCTTTGAAAGCCTGAATTCAACAGGGTTGGCCTTGTCGCAGGCGGACTTGATCCGCAACTACATTCTTATGGGGCTGGAGCCTTCGGCGCAGGAACGCTTGTACACGCAATATTGGTCTGAGATTGAAAGCAACACAAAAGACGAGGGGGAGGCGCGTGTCTCTGATTTTATACGGGATTACCTGACTCTCAAGACAGAGAAAATTCCAACGAAAAAGGATGTTTATAACACTTTCAAAGAAGAGTTCCGTCCGGGCAAAGGCGATGAAGCGGAAAAGACGCTGTGCGATTTGAGAAGGTACTCCGGGATATACAGGCGGTTATTAAACCCTGAGTGCATTGAGGATAAGGACATTAAACGCGAGATAAGCTATATCAGACATATTGAGGTTAATGTGTCGTATCCTTTCCTTTTGCAAGCGCTGGAAGATTACGATACCGGAAAGATCACAAGAGGCGTCCTGATAAACGTCCTGCGATTTGTGCAGACATACGCTTGCAGGCGCTTTGTTTCAGACCTCCCCACAAACGCCCTTAATAAGGTGTTCGCGGACTTGTATAAACATATAGATGAAAAGGACTATGAGCAATCACTCTACAATAACGTGCTGAAGCGGGGAGGAAAGGTGAGAATGCCGTCAGACGCGGAAATAAGAGAACGCCTGCCGGAGAAGGATTTATACAACATAAACGACAAAATGAGACGTTATATTTTAGAGCGTCTGGAGAACTTCGGGAACAATGAGAATGTCGAAATCATCGGGAATACGAAGATAACCGTCGAGCACATCTTCCCTCAAAAGCCGGATCCGGAATGGAAGGCGGAACTGTCAGAAGACGACTATAACCTCTTCGAGGGAAAATACATCCATACCATAGGAAACCTTACGCTGTCAGGCAATAACGGGGCGTTGGGGAACAGGACTTTCCGGGAGAAAAAGAACATGAATAAAAACAACGGCGAACAGGGATATGCATTCAGCCGTTTATGGCTGAACCGGGGCCTTAAGGAGATTGACAAGTGGGATATATCGAATTACAAGAAAAGAACGGAAAGCCTGGTCGCACGTTTTTTGCAAATATGGCAGATACCTCAAATGCCGGAAACGGAAGACTTGGATGAAATCAACATCAACAGCATAGATTCAGACTCCGTCAGCAATAAAAGCATAGAATACGCGACCTTTTTCGGAGAGAAATTTACGGGGGATAAGGGGCAGATCAGCGGAATCCAATTATATAACCACATATTGAGGAAGTTGCTCGATTTATCTTCCGAAGAGGAACTGATCCGTAAATTCGGAGACATCCTAAGACTTAAAAAGAACCGTGATGAATACCACAGAATGCCGCTCAATAGCGCTTATTATTACCATACGAATTTAAGTTCCCGTCAAATTTTCAGCAACTTGAAAAGAATCTTGGAGGAATTAGGATTAAGCGACGAATTGCATATCAAATTCAGGGAGAAGAAATAAGAGTCCGCTTTGAAATGACCGGGTAAACCGGTTTGGGGGCTTACTGTAATAAAGGCCGCGCCTGCCGCTTCTTCATGTGCGCAAAATCCACGCCTTACAGCCGCCGCATAGTATTTTGCACGGCGTGTTCAGCGCTTTTTACGGCAGGATGAGCTAACTTTGGCGCGGAATGCGGGCTTCCGGCAAGACAGACAAAGGGGCAAGAAGCGGGGGGCTTCTTCCCTGTGTAAAGCCTGAAACATGAGATGAAGACGGAAATAGAGTTCACAAAAATGCACGGGGCTGGCAACGACTACATATACGTCAACGCCGAAAAATACCCCGTAAGCGACCCCGCTGGGCTTTCAGCCCGGTTGAGCAGGCGGCACACCGGCATAGGCAGCGACGGGCTTATCCTGATAAAGAAGTCGCTGAAAGCCGATTTCAGGATGCAGATTTTCAACGCCGACGGCTCGGAGGCCATGATGTGCGGGAACGGATGCCGCTGCGTGGGGAAGTATGTGTACGAGCACGGGCTGACTGACAAAAGCACCGTAACGCTTGAAACCCTTTCGGGCGTGCGCACGCTTTACCTGCACATATCAGGAGGGATTGTCCGCACGGTAAGCGTAGACATGGGGAAGCCTGAAATGCTCGGGCCCGGCGGAAGCGGAATGCCGCCGGCGCGCCCTTTCTCGGCTGGCGGGCGCACCTTGCTGGGAACGGCCGTATCCATGGGGAATCCGCACCTTGTGTTTTTCGCCGACAACGTTGAAGATGCCGATGTCGCCGCGCTCGGGCCGGCGTTCGAAGCGCACCCCATGTTCCCCGATAGGACAAACGTGGAATTCGCCCAAGTGCTCTCGCCCGGCAGGATAAGGGCGCGCGTCTGGGAGCGCGGCTCCGGCATAACAATGGCCTGCGGCACGGGAGCGTGCGCCGTGTTCGCGGCCGCGCGCGCCCGCGGGCTGTGCGGAGGCAAGGCTTCGGTAGTGCTGGACGGCGGCACGATAGAAACGGAACTGCGCCCCGACGGGAACATCCTCATGACAGGCCCGGCGGAGACAGTGTTCGAAGGCAGAATAACCGTAGAGGGGACGGCAAGCCCCGCATCCGCATAATCTTATGGTAAAAACAAACCCTAATTTCACGCTGCTCCCCCAGAACTACCTCTTCACGGAAATAGCGAGGCAGGTGGCGGAATACAAGGCGGCGCATCCCGGCAGAAAAGTCATAAGCCTCGGCATCGGCGACGTTACGCGCCCTCTCGCGCCTGCCGTAATAAAGGCTATGCACAAGGCAGTGGACGACGAGGCGGACGCGCAGACATTCCGAGGCTACGGCCCCGAGCAAGGCTACGCCTTCCTGCGCGAACTCATCGCAAAGAACGACTTCGCCGGGCGCGGCATACAGATCTCGGAAGACGAGATATTCATAAGCGACGGGGCGAAAAGCGACACAGGGAACATCACCGACATCTTCGGCGCAGACAACACGATAGGGCTCACCGACCCGGTCTACCCCGTATATCTGGACAGCAACATAATGAGCGGGCACGCCGGCGGCATGCTCGCGGGCAAATGGAGCGGAATAGTGATGCTGCCCTGCACAGAGCAGAACGGCTTCGCCCCTGAAATGCCCGAAAAGCAGGCAGACCTCATCTACCTTTGCTTCCCCAACAACCCCACGGGGGCGACCCTCACTAAGCGGCAGCTCGCCGGATGGGTGAACTACGCGCTCGCCCACGGCTCGGTAATACTGTTCGATGCCGCTTACGAGGCTTTCATAACAGACGACACGCCGCATTCCATTTACGAAATAGACGGGGCGAAAAGCTGCGCCATAGAGTTCCGCAGCTTTTCCAAGACCGCCGGGTTCACAGGCGTGCGCCTGGGGTACACCGTCGTCCCGAAAGACATGAAAATACGACAGGGGCACACGGAAACCTCCCTGAACGACCTCTGGCGGCGCCGGCAGACCACGAAATTCAACGGAGCCTCTTACGTTTCGCAACGCGCCGCCGCAGCGGTCTACACCCCCGAAGGGCGGCGGCAGACAATGGAAAACATCGCCTACTACCGCCAAAACGCCGCCATACTGAAAGAAAGGCTCACAGACTGCGGGCTGCTGGTGTACGGCGGCACGAACTCGCCCTACCTGTGGGTGAAAATCCCCGGCGGCCACACTTCATGGTCGTTCTTCTCCCTGCTCCTCCGTGAGGCCGCCCTCGTGACCACGCCCGGCGCCGGGTTCGGGCGGTGCGGCGAAGGGTTCGTCCGGCTCACCGCCTTCGGCGGCAGGGACGATGTGCGCGAGGCGGCGGAACGCATGAAAAGC
>CAZLLM010000149.1:0-4600 GCA_964560405.1 uncultured Prevotella sp. | reverse complement strand
CCCCTGATTGCGATATCGGTCATGAGCAGGATGTCGCGGCTCGGGATTCCTCGCGTTTCCAGCAGTGCCGCGTCCGTTTGCATCTTGCTCAGGAATTCCTTTTGCCCCAGCCTGCCGCAGGCGGCGCGGTAGCATTCCGCGGCGGCTTTGAGGTCGCCGTCCATCCATGCCGCGTGCCCGGCGTTCATCAGGTCGGCGCCTTGCTTTTCCTCTCCGGGTATTTTCCCGTAGTATTTGCGGGCCTGCTTCATGTCGCCTGTAATCATGGAGCACCAGGCTATGGCGCGCGCGGCCGGGACGAGGGAGGGGTCGAGGTATTCGGCCTTGAAGAATTCGCGCAAGGCTTCGCTGTACGAGCCTATGGCGGCGAGGCACTCGCCGCAGCGGAAGGCGTTTTTCGCGTCTTTGCCGTCCGCGGCTTCCAGCAGCCTGTAGCAGCCGAGGGCTTCCTTGTAGTCGCCGGCGGCGCGGAAGGTCTGCGCCAGGCGCTGCAGCGTCCACCGCGAGCCGCCGTCCAAGGCGCTGGCTTTCTTGTACGCGGCTATCGCGCCGCGGTAGTCTTTCTTTTTCTGGCAGCAGAAGCCGAGCTTCTGGTAAGTTTCGGCATCGGCCGCGCCGGAGGCTTCGTTGAGCAGCAGGAACGCGGCAGCCATGCCGAACCTGCCTTTCTTTATCGCGCAGGAGCTGATCCGGTCAGCGGTGTCCTTGTCGTTGAACGCTCCGGCGAGCGCGCCGCATTCGAGCAGCGACAGGGCGGTCTCGAAGGGGTTGCCCGGCTTCGGCTTTGACGTGCAGAGGTAGAAGAAGCGGAACAGGCAGCGGAGGTAGTTGCGGCAGAGAGATTCCGGCGTTTGCGGCGCCGGCGCGGGGAGGCCTTCCGTTTCGGGAAGCTGGGAGACGACGAGGCTCACCTGCTTGTCTGTCATTTGCGCGGCGAGCAGACAGAAGGAATACTTGTCGGAATCGCAAAGGGTGTCGCTTTTCAGCATCGCGGCGGCGATGCCTTTCAGCCTTGTTATCTGCCGCGGTATGCCGGGATGTCTTTCGTCGAAAGGGTAGAGCCAGTTGGCCGCGATGCGGAAGAAGGGGAATTTCTTCAGCGGGGAGAACGAGCTGAAATATATGTCTGCGCCTCCGGCTTCCAGCTCGGCGAGCTTCCCCACCTGACGCTCGAAGTCCTTCCACTCGGGGTTGGACTCGCTTATTTCCTCCAGCGTTTCAGCGTCGAATTTCGCGGGGTTGAAACTGCGGTTTTTCAGCATGGCGGGGATTATCTCCTCTCTCATCCTGCGGTTGACTTCATGTGTGGAGAGGCTTTCGATTATGAGAATCTGGAAGGTGCGTATGTCGCTGGCAAAGCGGGGGCTGCCGCACAGCTCTCTGTATCTTCCGGTTACGGCGGGAAACGCGAACAGCCTGCGCCGGTGCGCGTAAAGGGTGAACGCGGCGGCCGCGAGCATCCTCACGCGCAGCAAAGGCACCGCCGCGGAGTAGTTGTCGGCGAAGAACAGGAGCTTGCGCGGGTCGAAAGACTGCAGGCAGCTCATCATAAGACCGCTTGTCATTACGGCCTTGTCGTTGTCGGAAACGAAAGCGGAGTCTATTACTTCCTGCGCCTGCGCGGCCGCCTCTAAGCTCCAGAGAGGTGCGTCGTATGCGGCGTCGAACAGTTCGGCGTAGAGTGCGGCGTGCCTTTCGGAGTCCGCTTCTGAGGGTTCGGAAGTTATGCTTTTGAGCGCGAGGTTCTCCATGTCCTTGAGGATGTCGCCAAGGCTTCTCATGCCTTGTCCCGCGCCGCCCTGCTTTGCCCGTTGCGCCTGCGCCGCTTTTTCAGCGATGCAGTAGCAGGCGGCGATGAAGTTAGTGCGCTGCCGCTCCCTCGCGGGGTCGTCGTTGCCTTGCTCCATGTAGTAAAGCAGCAGGCCGTATGCGGAGTTGACATCCGACACTTCGTCGAGCAGCTTCCAGTCGCCGAGCGCGTCGGCGAGTTCCTGCAAAAGCGGCAGCGCCTCCCCGAGGCGGCTTTCGTCCAGCTTGCCTGTCGCCTCCTTGTATAACTGCCAGAAAGTGAGTTTGCCGCTCATTCAGCGATGAATTTGGAGGTCGTGATGTCTTCCGCGGGTATCGGCGAGGGCGCGTATTTCCTGCTGATGCACCACCGCATGGATTTGTCGTAGTCGCTTTTCCTCACGCCTTGCGCTTTCAGGTATTTGGGAAGGGGGAGGCTGTCGAGCGTCTCCGGGGGGATGCCGTAACGCTTTGCGAGGATGCTGTCGGCAAGTCTCCTGTCTTTGTTGATGTATTCGGCGGCCTGTCCGTACCCTTTCACGAGAAGCCCTATTTGCGCGGGCTTTGTTTTGAGCGCGGTGTCGGCGACGGCTATGCAGCCGAACTTTATCCCCGAGTTCTGGGTGGAGAACACCTTTATGTTCCCTGCCCGAAGCATATAGTCGGAGTGCGGGCGGGGAAGCGCCGCCGCGTCTGTCTGGTTGTTGGCGAGCATCTGGCGGCGTATGCCGATGTCGTTGATCTGCGGGCGCAGTATCTCGTATGGCGGGATTTTCGTTATAGCCGCGATTTCGTCGGCGAGGTAGTCGGAGGTGCTGTGCCTTGTTATGGCCACGAGCCTCTCGCGCATGTCGCTGAGCCGCTTTATCCTTGTCGTCCGTGCTGCTATTATGTCCACGTCGCCGTCCGTCGCCATGATGATTTTCAGGCGGCGGCCGTTGGCCGCCATGTGCATCGCGGAGGGCAGGGTGGTGAACGCGCCGTCCGCCGCGCCTTTCTCAAGTGCCTCGTCGCATTTCAGCAGCGACTGGCATTCTGTGAACTTCACGTCCAGCCCGAGCCTCTTGTATATGCCCGCCTCTTCGGCCACGTAGAACGGCAGGCAGTCGGCGGCGGGCGACACCGCTATCACCAGGCCGGGCTTCTTCCCGCCCGCTTGCGGCGTGTCTCCCGCCGCGTCTGGCGCGCCCTCTTCCGCGTGCCTTGCGGAACACGACATAAGCGCGGCAAGCGCGGGTAGTATGTACAGCACGATATTCTTCACTGCGTTCATAATAATAAAGGAAAAGCAACTCCGCTCCGCCTCGGCGGCGTGGCGCGGTTGCCTTTCCTTATGTCGCGGCTGCGGGCGGTCGGCGGCTTGGCGGCGCCCGCCGCGTCATCTCTTGCGCGGGGTCACTTGCCGCCCGTAATGGCGGCGATGCCGGGCAGCGTCTTGCCCTCTATGGCTTCGAGCAGCGCGCCGCCGCCCGTGGACACGTAGGAAACTTTCCCGGCCAGGCCGAACTTGTTGATGCAAGCGACCGAATCCCCGCCTCCTATAAGCGAGTAAGCGCCGTCTGCCGTCGCCTCGGCTATGGCTTCCGCTACCGCGCGGGAGCCGGCCGCGAAGTTGTCGAACTCGAACACGCCTACCGGCCCGTTCCACAGGATTGTCTTCGCGCCCCTTATGGCGCCAGCGAACTTCTCCATAGTCTTCGGGCCTATGTCAAGGCCTTCCCACCCTTCTGGTATGGCATCCGACGGGCATATCCGCGTGTCGCTGTCATTTGCGAAAGCGTCGGCGGCCTTGGAATCCTCTGCGAGCAGCAGCCGCACGCCCTTTTCTGCAGCTTCCCTCTCGAGGCTGGCGGCCAGGTCGAGGAAATCGTTCTCCACGATGGAATTGCCGATTGCGCCTCCTCTGGCTTTCATGAACGTGTAGGTCATGCCGCCGCCGAGGATGAGGGTGTCCACTTTCGTGAGCAGGCTCTCGATGATCCCGATTTTCGAGGACACTTTGGAGCCCCCCATTATCGCCACGAAAGGGCGCCGTATGTCGTTCAGCACCTTGTTCACGGCATCAATCTCCTTTTCCATGAGGAAGCCGAACAGCTTGTGCTCCGCGTCGAAATAGTCGGCGATGACGGCGGTCGAGGCGTGCCTGCGGTGAGCCGTGCCGAAAGCGTCGTTCACGTAGATGTCGGCGTAAGAGGCGAGGGTCTTGGCGAACTCCTGCTGGCGGGCTTTGAGGGCTTTCTTCGCTGCGGCCTTCTCTTCGTCCCCGGCGAACTCGCCTCGCGGCTTCCCCGTTTCCTCCTCGTAGAAGCGCAGGTTCTCGAGCAGGAGCACGTCGCCGTCTTTCATGTTGTCTACCTGGCTCTTCGCCTTCTGGCAGTCGTCGCAGAAAGCCACGTCCGCGCCGAGAAGCTCGCTCACGCGCCCTTTTATCTGCCGCAGCGAGAACTTCGGGTCGGGGTTCTTCTTCGGGCGCCCCATGTGCGACATGATGATAAGCCTGCCGCCGTCTTCGCGGATCTTCTTCAGGGTGGGGAGCGCGCCGCGTATGCGGGTGTCGTCGGCAATGCCGCCGTTCCCGTCCAGCGGCACGTTGAAGTCAACGCGGACGATTACCCTCCGTCCGGAAAATTTGCATGTGTCGATTGTCATGGTGTGATATTTTTTTTGCGTTGTTCTCCGTGTCCGCTTGCCTTTGCCGCGCCTGCGGGCTGCCGCGCCGTGCGACCGCGTTCCGTCTGCAAGCGGGGCAAATTTACGGAATAAAGGCTTAAATCGTGCGGCGGCGCACTTAAAATTTGCCGCCTCAGCGCAA
>CAZLLM010000148.1:0-4633 GCA_964560405.1 uncultured Prevotella sp. | reverse complement strand
ATAGGACTTTTGACACGCAACCGGCACTCTTTTAAATTCGTCGAACTCACGTTAAATAATGCAGCGGGCAGCCGCCCGTTTCCCGCCGCCTCCCACCCCTCTGCCGCCTGTGACTTCCCTGCTTCTGCCCCGCGCCCTCTGCGTTCCCGTCCGCATCCGCTCTGTTCTCGCTTGCGGCTTTCCTGCTTCCTTTACGTCCTTCCTGCTTCCACCCCGCATCCTTTGCATTTCTCGGCGGCATCCGTTCCATCCCCTATACACATGCCTCTCGCTTCCCGCCCGCATCCGCTCCGTTCCCGCCTGCGACTATTACACTTTTCGCACACGGGATTCCCGCTTTCCTGCGGCGGATTAAGGGCGGATTTTCCCGCGCCGCACCTTTGCGTTACCTCCTGCGTTTACAAAACAATTCATTCCCTCGCACCCGTCACAGCATAGCGCGCCCTCACAATCCAAAGCGCGCCACTTGGAAACGGAAAGCCCTGCCGTTCCGCTCTCCGTTTCGCCCGCTCCGTCTCCGCCCTTCCTGCTTCCTCACGCGGCTTCCCCTCTTCCCGTCCATGTCCTCTGTGTTTTCGCCCGCACATGTTCCGTTTTTCGCGCACGGGATTCCGCTTTCCGCGACGGATTAAGGGCGGATTTTCCCGCGCCGCACCTTTGCGTTACCTCCTGCGTTTACAAAACAATTCATTCCCTCGCACCCGTCACAGCATAGTGCGCCCTCACAAGCCAAAGCGCACCGCTTGGAAACGGAAAGCCCTGCCGTCCCACTCTCCGTTCCGCCCGCTCCGTCTCCCGTCCTTTCCCGCTTCCCGCTCGCGCCCTCTGCATTTCCCGCCTGCGACTATTCCGCTTTCCGCGCACGGGTTTCCCGTTTTCCGCAGCGGTTCAGGGCGTGTTTTGCGGGCGGTCTGCAGGGACGGACGGGTGCGTTTGCGGAGGCGGCGGGGAGGCTCTGCGGGGGCTTGTCTAACTCTCTTATAATCTCATGTCAACTCTCATATAAGAGTGTTTTGATTCTCTTATAAGAGCATGAAAATTGTCTTATAAAAGTCTCAAAATTGTCTTATATGAGAGTTGAGATGATATTATAAGACAATTGGCATTTTATTATAACTGCTGATTATCAATGAGTTGCAAAACCCGCTTTCCGACGGCTCGCAGGAGCCGTTTCAAGGCTGCGAGTAAGACGTTTTGAGGCTGCGCGGGCGGGAGAGGGAAATGTGCGGCGGGAAACGGCATCCCGCAGTGCCACCCGAACCGCAGCCAGCCCCTCGGTTTGGCGGCAGTCCGCATTCGCGGCATGGGATTGCGCAAGCCTTAATGGCATAGTTCCGTTTTAATTTATGCGTTTGACGCGGCCGCGCCATGAGCGGAGCGTCATGCGGCAGCCTGACATCCCGCACGGCGCACGGCAAAAAACATGGGCCGAAACTTTGCCTTTCAAAATAAAAAGGCGTAACTTCGCGTTGCTTTCATTGTGAAAGCTGACATAAAACAAATACAAACACATACAGGAATGAAAAAAGGCATTCATCCGAAGACATACCGCCCCGTTGTTTTCAAGGACATGAGCAACGGCGACATGTTCCTGTCGCGCTCCACCTGCAAGACTAACGACACAATAGAGTATGAGGGCGAGACTTACCCCTTGGTCAAACTCGAAATCTCAAGCAGTTCACACCCGTTTTACACAGGCAAGACAAAGCTTGTAGACACGGCCGGCCGCGTGGACAAGTTCTTGAGCCGCTACGGGCAGGCGCGCAAGAAATAAGAGGAAGCTCTTATCTTAATAAACATACTGGATTCCGTTCTGCAAGGGGCGGAGTTGTTTCTTGTCACTATCATCCATAATGAAAGGTGGGTATCAGTATATTCCCCGTCTGCCGGCGGCAAGGCGGGAGGCAGCTTTACCAGGGTCAGGCACACAGCGATGAATCAGAAAAACAACGTATTCAATCTCGCCTGCGAACCTATACCCAACGTGCGCATCGGCGTAATAGGGACAGGGAATCGCGGCCTTCGCGCAATAAGGCGGTATGCCGCGGTACGAGGGGCGCAAATCACGGCGGTCGCCGACATCAACGAAAGCGGCCTGCTCGCCGCTGCAGAGGAGCTGGCGAGAACCGGCCGCCCGGCGGCTAAGGCATTCCTCGGTGAGGACGGCTGGAAAGAGCTGTGCGCTTACAAGGAAACCGACCTCGTGTATATATGCACTCCGTGGAGCATGCATGCGGCAATGGCATGCCACGCCATGACGCAGGGGAAGCACGCCGCGGTGGAGGTGCCGGCAGCCACTTCCGTCGACGACTGTCTCAGGCTCGTTGAAACCGCCGAAAGGACGCGCCGCCACTGCTTTATGCTTGAGAACTGCTGCTACGACGCTTTTGCGCTGACAACCGTCAGGCTTGCAGAAGAAGGGCTGTTAGGAACAATCACCCACGCGGAGGGAGCGTATATTCACGACGTGATGGACGATGACGAGGTGAAGAAAGTGATTGACTACAAGCTCGCAGAATGGAACGTTTCCGAGTTCTCCAATCACGCGGGAAACGCTTACCCCACACACGGCTTAGGGCCCGCCTGCCTCGCAATGGGTGTCAACCGCGGCGACCGCCTTAAATCCATAGTCTCGCTTTCCTCCGATGCCGCAAGGCCTCGGAGAGCCAAGATAAACTCCTCCATAATAAAGACGCAGCGCGGCCGCACGATAGGGCTTTCTATCGACGTGGAGACGCCGCGCCCGTACAGCCGCGGAATGGTAACCTGCGGGACGAAAGGGTTCACGCGGAAATACCCGCGCCGCTGCATAATGTTCGCCGGCGACACGGAAGACGAAGCCTACGCCAATACACCCCGGCGCGAAGAGTCCTACGAGCACAGCGTCACAAGGCGCTGGGGGCGCGAGGCGCGGCGGCAGGCCGTTGACAACGAGATGAACATTGTGATGGATTGTCGCCTTGTCTACTGCCTGAACGCAGGCCTGCCCTTGGATTTGAACGTTTACGATGCCGCGGCGTGGTCTTCCATAACAGAACTGAGCGAGATTTCCGCACGTTTGGGAGGCGCGCCGACCGACATTCCCGACTTCACCCACGGCCTTTGGGAAAACGCCGGGCGGCACAGATTCTTCATTTGAGCAGCCATTCCGCGCTGCGCGGCCTTCCCCGCCGCCGCTCTTCCTATGAAATAACGGAGAACCCGTCAAGGCTTAACCCAGCGGCATTCTGTCCGGCGGCAGACCCCGGCTGAACGGGCGGGTTCTGGCTGTTACATTCGTAACTCCGCGACAAACTGCCGGCAGCCTTCTGCCCGACAGTAAGCTGACTGTACGGGCAAGCCTTGGCTGTCGCAAATCAAGAAGCCGGAAACATATTGCGCGCCCCGCTTTCCGTGCGACATTCCAGTCCCCTATCCGCGCTATTCCGCCCTCCTGACCTTTCAAGTTCCCTTACTCTTTCCATTACCTTACTCTTCATTATCTTAATCTTTCCGTTTCCCCAGTCTTTCAGTTACCTCATCCTTTCAATTCCCCGCCTCCACCCTTTCCCGCCTGCGTCCTTCCCGTCCCGCTACTGCGCCGATTACGTTTTCACACCCTGCCCCCTTTTATTTCG
Source organism: uncultured Prevotella sp. (assembly GCA_964560405.1). GTDB lineage: Bacteria > Bacteroidota > Bacteroidia > Bacteroidales > Bacteroidaceae > UBA6398. Next base: position 1,016 of record CAZLLM010000148.1, on the reverse strand, counting down.
CCGACTGCCGCCATGCTCCGCTACTTGCCTGTCCTCCGCTACGTTTCCCGCTCCGGCCGGTTCTGTTTTCCACCCGTGCGCCTCCCGCTTCCCTTTCCCGTTCCCTGCCTGCGGCAAGAGGTTGCCTTGCGGCGGTTCAAAGGAGGTTTCAGAAGCGGTTCAATGGTGTCTGTCCCAGCGGCTTCAAGCGTGTTTCCAACCTCGGCCCGCTTGCAGTCTGTCCTTTCCGCATCGCGGCAAGACGGGATAAGGCTGCGAGGGCGGCGGGAGGGAGCGGATATGGGGGGCTGAGGTGGGATACTGGGCGACGCTCCACGCCGTCTTTCCGCCTGCGCCCGCTGAAAAGCAGCCCCCGCTCCTTATCCTGCTACCGGAAACCGCTGAAACGCAGCCCTCGCCGCTCTTTCGCAAGGCAAGCGCGCCCTGCAACCCGCAGGAATCCGTCGCTACTCGCTGAAAACCGCTCTCGCATACTTGTCCTGCCGCCGTGACTGCTCCGCCTCCCGCTCGCGTGCCTTTCGTCCCCTCCTGCAACTGTTCCGTTTTTCACACGTGCCGTCACGCTTTACGTCCGCGTCTGCTCTGTTTTCCTCCCGCCCCCGCGAAACCAATCCTTTTTCTCGCACCCGCGAGGCGACGGATGCCCCGCAAGCCGCCCTCGCATCCTTGCCCTGCGTCCTCGCACCCTCATCCCGCCCCTGAAAACCCGCAAAAAACCGCGTCCGAGAGCCGTTTCGGTGCGACTTTCGCAACTTACTGATAATCAGTAGCTATAATAAAATACCAATTGTCTTATAATCTCATGTCAACTCTCATATTAAGACAATTTTGAGAGTCTTATAAGACAATTTTCACGCTCTTATAAGAGAGTTGAAAACACTCTTATATGAGAGTTTACATGAGATTATAAGAAAGTTGGACAAGTCCCCGCACCGCCTCCCGGCGGAGGGCGCGGACGGAGGGAAGACAGCCTTGGCGATGGCGGGGAAACGTCCGCGGCATCTCCCCGCCGCCCC
>CAZLLM010000147.1:0-4659 GCA_964560405.1 uncultured Prevotella sp. | reverse complement strand
CTCAAAATTGTCTTATATGAGAGTTGACATGAGATTATAAGAGAGTTGGACAAGCTCCCGCAAGGCCCGCGGAAAAGGCGCGAAGCGGGCACTGATTAAGGCGTGGAAAGAGCCGCGGAAAGGGTTGCAGACACCCGCGCGCAAGGCTCGCGGATGAGGGCGCGAGGGCGGGTGGTTTGTCCCGCGCCCCGCTTCCCTGCCGTGCGAAAGCCTCCCCGCGCGTTTCGCGCCCGCGACATATTTTCGCGCGCCTTGCGCCGCTTTTCGCATTTATGGCATATCTTTGCACCGGCTAAAACGGAAGGCCGGATGAAAGGTATATTCGTATTGCTTGTCTGCATGGCGGCTGCGGCGTGCAGGCGCGACGGCGCGGCGGGGACAGGCGCTCCCGCCGCTCCTGCGGAAGCGGAAGGGGACACTGCGGATGCGGCCGCCGACACGGTTGAGGCGGAGCAGCCCGAAAGCCCGCCGCCCGCCGCGGTCGACGCGCTTTTCGCGGACTTCATTTACGTGTTCTCGTCAGACCGCGCGTTCCAGCGCCGCCGCACGGCGTTCCCGCTGAGGCGTTTCAGGGACGGCGGGGAGATGCCCCCGCTGGAGAAAGAGGAGTGGAAGTTCGACAGGCTGTACAACAAGGCCGAGCTGCACATCATCGTGTTCGGCGATGAGGGCGAAATGGACGGATTCGACACATCGGCGGCCGACAGCGTGCTTCTGGAGTTCCTTGAATTCGGGAAAGACAGCGTAGCGCGGTACGTTTTCGAGAAGCTGTCGGGCAGGTGGATGCTTACACAGCTGAACTCTTTCGGGATGCGGCTGCACGAAGACGCGGAGTTCCTCGAGTTTTACGGGCGCTTCGCCGCCGACTCCGCCTACCAGCGCAGCCATCTCAATGAATACGTGAATTTCAACACATACGGCGACGGCTCCGGAGGCGATGAAATAGAGGGCGTTATAGACATAGAGCAATGGTACGTATTCCATCCCGACCTTCCATCGGGCAGCGTGCTTTGCCTGAATTACGGGCAGAAGACGGGCGGCTCTTCAACGCGGGTGGTCTCGGTGCGCGGAAATTCCAACAGCTGGTCGAGCGTATTCAAGTTCAGGAAGAAAAACGGCGTCTGGAAGCTCGTGAAATTCGCCTACTGACGCGGATTCCGCGGCACGGGAGAGGGAAATCTGCGGTATGGAAAACGGATCGTCCGGCGGCATTGCGGGGAAAATCACCTTTTTGGGCACAGGAACCTCTTCCGGCGTGCCGCAGATCGGCTGCTCCTGCAAGGTCTGCTCCTCCGGCGACCCCCGCGACAGGCGTATGCGCTGCTCCGCGCTTGTCGAGACGGGCGGAGCGAGGATACTCGTGGACTGCAGCCCCGACTTTTATTTCCAGATGCTGGCTGTGCCGTTCCGCCGCATTGACGGCGTACTGATAACCCACGAGCATTACGACCACGTGGGCGGGCTGGACGACCTGCGCCCCTTTTGCGTCTTCGGCGCGGCGGACATTTATTCGGACAGCACCACGCTGCGGCACATCCGCGCCCGCATCCCCTATTGCTTTAAGGAGTGCCTGTACAAGGGCGTGCCCCGTTTGCGCCTCAGAGAGGTGAAGCCTCATGAGGAGTTCCGCATAGGCGGCGCGGCGATTGTGCCGCTGCGCGTGATGCACGGCAAAATGGAAATACTGGGGTACAGAATAGGCGGCATGGCCTACATCACCGACATGACGTCAATGGAAGCGCCCGAAATGCGGTATCTCGCCGGGATAAGGCTGCTGGTTGTGAACGCGCTGAGGCACACCCCTCACCCGACGCACCAGACCGTGGGGCAGGCGGCCGCTTTTGCGCGGAACGCCGGCAGCCCGCTTACCTACCTCACGCACATGAGCCACGGCATAGGGCTGCACAGCGAGGAGGAGTCCATGCTGCCCGATAAAGTGCACCTTGCTTACGACGGGCTTACTCTGCGTTTTTAACCCGCGCAAAGATTGCGGGACGGCATCGCGCCCCCGCGGAAGGCATGCCGCAGTCTGTCTCACGCTTCTGCGCGGGCGGAAGAAACCGGCCGCCCGATGCGCGTTTCCCGATAGATGCCCCGTGCCCGGTCGGCTCCCGCATTGACGGAAGTGTTTCATTCCTCCGCTTCCTCGTAGACCCACTTGCGTATGAGCTTCCTGCCGCCTGCGGCGTGGTACGCCCCTTCAAACAGCTCGTCTTTCCGGTCTATCGTCTTGGTGCGGAACTTGCCGCTCAGACGCGACAGTTTGGCTCCGTTCTTCACCAGCGCCACGTCGTCGGTAATCCATTTTTCGGCATCGTAGCGGAAGCCGCCGTTGCGCTCTTCCTCGTAAAGGAAGCGGATGTTCCTCATCGTGGCGGTGAAGCCGCCGTCCCTCGTCTGGAAAAGCAGCTGGTAATAGGCGCGCGTGCAGTCGGTGAGCCACGCCTTGCGCTTGAAGTATATGGTTTCCTCCATGTTCACCGCCAGCAGTCCTTTCTCTTTGTCGTAAGCCGAAATCCTGCATTGCGGCAGCGAATTTTCGGCGAGGATGAGCCTGTTGGCGTAGGCAAGCAGCGAATCCATAATCTGGGCGTTTGACCTGCCTTTAAGCGTGTAGTCTTTCGTGAACACCACCGCCCCGTCGACGACGGGCACAGCCCCCGCCGCGTATTTCTCCGGCACGGGCGGTTTCTGGGAGTAAAGCGAAAGCGGCAGGATAATGGCTGAAATGAGGACGGTCTTTTTCATTTGCTTTATTTCTTTTGTTCGCGGCGGCAAATATAGGCAGTTTTTCTGAGAATCGCGCTACCTTTGCGGACGCAAAGGCAGTTACGGCAAAAACGCAGGGTCATGTTTTCAGGGATTATAGAGGCGACGGGGCGGCTCGCCGCAGTAGAGAGAAAACAGGAGAATTACGATTTCACGTTCACCTGCCCTTTCGCGGGGGAATTGTCGGCAGACCAGAGCGTGTCGCACAACGGGGTCTGCCTTACGGTCGTAAGGGCTGACAGCCGCGGGTACACGGTCACGGCGATGCGCGAAACAATCCGGTGCTCCAACCTCGGCTGTCTGCGCGTTGGAGACGAGGTGAACCTTGAACGCTCAATGCGGATGAACGGGCGGCTTGACGGGCACATCGTGCAAGGGCACGTGGACTGCACGGCGGAATGCACGGCCGTGGAGGACGCCGCGGGCAGCAAAGTGTTCTCCTTTGCTTACGAAACCAGCCCCGAAGCCGAGCGGCAGGGCCGCATCACGGCGGAGAAAGGCTCCGTGGCGGTGAACGGCGTAAGCCTGACGGCTTTCAACGCCGGGCGGGGCTCTTTTCAAGTGGCCATTATCCCTTACACTTTCGAGCATACGAATTTCCGCTCAATAGGCGTGGGAGCGCTTGTGAACATCGAGTTTGACATTCTCGGCAAGTACATAGCGCGCCTCATGCGGCTGTGACTGCCCGGCGGCAGCCGTGCTGCAAACTCCGGAATCTCACGGGCGAGCGCGGCGGATGCCGCCCGCCGGTCAAGCGGGGGTTTCATCGCTGCCGGCTTCCCGGAGGGCAGGAGGAGCGAGCCGCTGGAACGCGGGCGTGACATTCAAAGGAAAACACGGAGTCCTTGCCATGACCAGAAGCGTCCGCTCTGGGAAGAATTTCAAGAAAAAAGAACATACTGCATCCCGTGCCAGATTCGGCAAGCCCATCGGCGGCCGCAATACTGGCCGGAAACGGTTCGAGGACGTTTTTCCATCTTTACAGTTCGGATATGGACTGGTAGGCAAAGTCCGCCGCCTGACGTGCCGCCTCATTGCCCTTAAACATCCGCGTAATCTTTCAGACGGGCTTGCGGTTTTGCGACGGAGCGGAAACGCCTGCTGCCGGTATTTTGTAGCGAGGAAGAATGCGCGCCGTCCTTTCCGCGTAATGCGGAAGGACGGGAACATTCCCGCAAACGCATCAAGGAAGGCGAGCCGTAACTCATCCTGCCGGAAAGCGTCCGTGTAAGCAAAGAGGCAGAAAACCGCCTCGCTCAGGAGGGACGAACCACCGGCCGTAGTATCAAGAAACAGGCTGTCGGCGGGCGAAGGATGCGGGGACGGCGGCGGAGGGAGGCACTGAGATTGCGGGCAGAGCTGGAATCCCCTGCGCTGCCGACTTCCGCCGACGGTGCAGGACGCACACTGGATACATCGGCGGCGCGGGGGAATCCGCCCTCAATCCGCCGCGGGAAACTGGAAGCCCGCACACGGAAAACGGAGAGGAGCAAGCAGGAACGGAACGGTCGCGGGCGGGAGGCGGAGGGCGCGCCTCGTCACAAGGGCGGCGTTCCGCGAAGTTCCGCCTTGCCGTATTTCCGCTCGAACAGCTCCGCGTTCCGCCAACCCATTCAGTCATTGCGCCGATTATCGGCAAGGGCGGCATCCCCAACGCGGTTATGGAGCGCTACGGGCGCAGCGGCTCCGGGCAAACCGTCCTTCGCCGCGAGGCCGTCGGCCACAAGCTTCCTGAGCCGCATGTCCGGCACGAGCGGGGAGGCTTCGGGGAACAGCCGGCAGAGCTCGCAGGGGCGCAGCGACGACCGCCGCAGCTCGTCAAGGAGGCATGATTTCCATTCCGCCCCTATGAGGCTCATGGTGAGCCGCAGCGGGCGGCCCAGGCCGACC
>CAZLLM010000146.1:0-4674 GCA_964560405.1 uncultured Prevotella sp. | reverse complement strand
CTGTTGTTGGGATACCCGGACTCGAACCAGGAAAAACAGGACCAGAATCTGTTGTGTTACCATTACACCATATCCCAATCTCGGCAAATCCCGAACACGCCGCAAAAATAAGAAATCCCGGCTTCACCGCAAAGCGAAACACGGCAAATCTTGCGGGCGTTTTCAAGACAGGCACGTGCGCCGCGGCAACATTTAGGAAGCGGCGAGGCGGCATTTCAACAAAAAACTCATAACTTTGCGCTGAAATCTCTTTATTTTATGGACGATACCCGGAAGCTCGCAAGCGACATCATCAAAGGAATACAGGATAAGAAGGGCAGCAACATCGTAGTGGCGGACATGGAGAAAATCGAGTCGCGCGTGTGCCGTTACTTCATTATTTGCGAAGGGAATTCGGCGAACCACGTGAACGCGATAGCGAAGTCGGCGGGCGAAAAGGCGCTGAAAGACTCAGGCGCGAAGCCATACACCGTGTCGGGGCTGCAAAGCTCGGTGTGGGTGGCCATGGATTACGGCGACATCTTCGTGCATATCTTCCAGCCTCGGGAGAGGGAGTTCTACGACCTTGAGCACCTTTGGGCTGACGCTAAACTGACTCGAATACCCGACACTGTATAATATAGGAAATGGCTGAACAGAAACCGCAGATGAACATGCCCAAGTTCAACCTGAACTGGGTCTACGCGATAATAATAGGCGCGCTCGCCATACTGTTCTTCACCAGCAAGGGCCGCGGCAGCATAGACAAGGAGGTGGACTACACCACTTTCAAGTCTTACATAAGCAAAGGCTACGCGAAAAGCCTTGAGGTGAACAAGGGCGACGGCACGGTGACCATGTTCGTAAACGGGAAACACATACGGAGTGTGTTCAAGCAAAGCTCCAGCACAACGGGCAAGTCGCCTACCGTTTCGGCAAAATACCCGTCTGTAGACAAAGTGGAGGACTTTATAGAGACGGAGACGAGCGCGGGGCGCTTCAAAGGCAGCGTGACCTATGTGCAGGAGTCGGGAATACTCTGGAGCATACTCGTAAACGTCCTGCCGATTTTGCTGTTCATCGGCCTTTGGGTGTTCTTCATGCGCAGGATGGGCGGCGGAGGCGGCTCGGGCGGCGTATTCAGCGTGGGCAAGAGCAAGGCGCAGCTGTTTGAGAAGAGTTCGGGCACGCACATCACTTTCAAGGACGTGGCGGGGCAGGAAAGCGCGAAACGTGAGGTTCAGGAAATAGTCGAATTCCTCAAAAACCCCCGCAAGTACACCGACCTCGGAGGGAAAATCCCCAAAGGGGCGCTGCTTGTCGGCCCGCCGGGAACGGGCAAGACCCTTCTGGCGAAAGCCGTAGCCGGCGAAGCCGACGTTCCGTTCTTCTCCATCTCGGGGAGCGACTTCGTTGAAATGTTCGTAGGAGTGGGCGCCAGCCGTGTGCGCGACCTTTTCCGTCAGGCGAAAGAGAAAGCTCCTTCAATCATATTCATTGATGAAATTGACGCTGTCGGACGCGCCCGCGGCAAGAACATACAAATGGGCGGCAACGACGAGCGCGAAAGCACGCTGAACCAGCTGCTGACCGAAATGGACGGTTTCGGAACAAATTCGGGCGTGAGCGTTCTGGCGGCGACTAACCGCATTGACATCTTAGACAAGGCTCTTCTGCGCGCGGGAAGATTCGACCGCCAGATACACGTGGACTTGCCCGACCTCAACGAGCGCAAATCCATCTTTCTTGTACACATGAAGCCGATCAAGACGGACAAAACGGTGGACGTGGACCTCATGGCGCGTCAGACGCCAGGGTTTTCCGGAGCTGACATAGCAAACGTCTGCAACGAGGCCGCGCTGATTGCGGCGCGGAACGACAAGCCGGCAGTAGGTATGCAGGATTTCCTCTCGGCCGTCGACCGGATAATAGGCGGGCTCGAAAAAAAGACCAAAGTGATGACGCAAAGCGAGAAGCACGCCATAGCTATCCACGAGGCCGGGCACGCCACCACCTCTTGGTTCCTGCAATACGCCAGCCCGCTCGTGAAAGTTACAATCGTTCCGCGCGGGCAGGCGTTGGGCGCGGCGTGGTATCTTCCCGAAGAAAGGAACATCACCACTAAAGAACAGATGGAAGACGAGATTTGCGCCACGCTCGGCGGCCGGGCCGCGGAAGAACTCTTCTTAGGGCATATCTCATCAGGCGCGCTGAACGACCTCGAAACGGTTACAAAACGCGCCTATGGCATGGTCGCTTATCTCGGCATGAGCGAAAAGCTTTACAACCTCTGTTACTTCAACAACCAAGAGTACCAATTCAACAAACCTTACTCTGAGAAAACGGCCGAGACCATAGACGGCGAGGTGCGCGCCCTTGTAAACCGCCAGTACGAGAGGGCTAAAAAGCTGCTGATGGAACACAAGGAAGGCCACGCCGCTCTTGCGAATATATTGGAGGAACGCGAAGTGATCTTCGCCGAAGATGTCGAGAAGCTGTTCGGGAAACGCCCGTGGCTGAGCCGCGCCGACGAAATCCTTCAAGAAAGCGCGAAAACCGTAAAAGCCGACGGCGGCGAAGCCTCCGACAGCGACAAGGCTGAAAGCGAGGCGGAAGACGGGAACGGCGGCGCAAACCAGGGCGACGGCAAATGAAAGACCTCGCCGTCCGCACTGCTTCGGGGACCGTATTCGTGGCGGTAGTGTCAGGGGCCATCCTTTGCGATCCGAAGACCTTTGTAATCCTTTTCGGTATAATAACGGCTCTCGCGGTATGGGAGTTCTGCACTCTCGTGAACAGCAAAAGAGGGCTGCAGACGAACCGGCTGATAACAACGGCGGCGGGGCTTTACCTCTACCTCGCGATGATGGCTTTCCGCACAGGTATGGCTGGGGCGGCGGTGTTCTTCCCCTACCTTGTCACGCTGATGTACCTGCTGATAAGCGGGCTTTACCTCCGCTCGCGGCATTCGCTGGAAAACTGGGCTTTCGCCTTTGCCGCCCAGCTGTACGTGGCTTTGCCGTTATCGATGACGCACGTCTTGGCTTTCCGTATGCCAAATGAAGCCGGCGGTATGCCTGCGTACATTGCCGCGTACCCCCTTGCGCTTATGGTATTCCTGTGGGCTAACGACATGGGCGCGTACTGTTCAGGCAGCCTGCTGCAACGCTTCGTCCCCTGCAAGCTGTTCCCCTCGGTAAGCCCGCGCAAATCATGGATAGGAAGCGCGGGAGGCGGAATGCTCACTGTCGCGGCCGCTGTCGTGATGTCACGCCATTTCGCTTTCATGTCCTTGACGGAATGGACAGGAATGGCGCTTGTAGTGGCTGTGTTCGGAACGTGGGGCGACTTGGTCGAAAGCCTCCTGAAAAGGAATCTGAACGTAAAAGACAGCGGCCGCTTCCTTCCTGGGCACGGCGGAGTGCTTGACCGCTTCGACAGCTCGCTGCTCGCGATCCCTGCCGCGGCGCTCTATCTTTACGCCATCGGAAGAATCGTATGACGGCGTTCTTCTCACGCCGTCAAGCCCCTCAAAACGACAGCTCCAGCTCCACGGGGCAGTGGTCGGAGCCGTATATCTCATTGTGAATCGACGCGCTTACAAGCTTGTCGCGCAGATTGTTTGAGACAAGGAAGTAATCAATACGCCACCCGGCGTTCCTTTCGCGGGCGCGGAAGCGGTAGCTCCACCACGAATACGCCCCCTCAAGCGACGGATTGAAATGCCGGAATGTGTCGGTAAACCCGCTTCCGATAAGCCGTGCGAATTTCTCCCTCTCCTCGTCGGTGAAGCCGGCGTTCCGCCTGTTGGCCGACGGGTTTTTCAGGTCAATCTCGCTGTGCGCCACGTTCATGTCGCCGCACGCCACCACTGGCTTCCGCTCCGCAAGTCCGAGCAGGCGGGCGCGGAAAGCGTCATCCCATCTCATGCGGTAGCCGAGCCGCGCCAGGCCGTCCTGCGAGTTTGGCGTGTAAACGTTCACGAGATAAAAATCCTCTGTCTCCAACGTGATGACGCGCCCCTCCCTGTCGTGTTCCTCAACGCCTATGCCGTATGTCACCGACAGCGGCTCGCGGCGCGTGAAAACCGCCGTGCCGGAATAGCCTTTCTTTTCAGCGTAATTCCAGTAGGATTCATACCCGTCAAACCTCACGTCAGTCTGCCCCGCCTGCAACTTCGTTTCCTGCAGGCAGAAAATGTCGGCGTTGAGCCGCGTGAAAATCTCCCGGAAGCCCTTTCCGTCACAAGCCCGCAGGCCGTTCACATTCCATGAAACCAGTCTCATCATCGCCAAGTGTCTTATCATTCCTTACGCTACGCAAAAATAAGCAAAATACCGCCGGCAAGGCGGCATCCCCCTCCCGCCGCAGGCCTCCTTTTTTGCGCCGCCGCTTTGAAAACGCCGTAACGCCGTAGCGCGTCGTGTCGCACGTATTCCGAAACAGTGTATGCCCTCTGAGACTTTTGGCGGCATCCGGAAATCGGGGCGGGAGTCTCCTGCAAGGCGTCAGCCCTTTCGGCAGACCTTCGGGTTGCACGTAAAGAACGGTGCCGCAGGGAAAAGCGCGCGTTCCTTCGGACAGACGGCGTGCGGCAAACCGGTTAATCGCCCGAAGCCCGCCGCCTCGCCCCGGCAAAAACCGCCGCCCCGCATACTTACCCCGCCGCCTTGCCGCCTTATCCCGCGCTCTTGC
>CAZLLM010000145.1:3141-4696 GCA_964560405.1 uncultured Prevotella sp. | reverse complement strand
AGGCGGCGGGGGCGTTTCAGCGGCGGCTCAGTAGGGCTGCCTGTACTTGCCGCCGTCCGGGTCGCCGAGCATCCCGATGTAGGATGCGTAGCGCGAGGGCGCTATCGAGCCGCCGGCGACGGCCTGCCTTACGGCGCAGCCGGGTTCGGATACGTGGAGGCAGTCGGCGAAGCGGCATCCGCGTCCGGCGGCGAATATCTCGCGGAAGTAGTGGCTTATCTCCCCGCGCTTCATGTCGAATGTCCCGAAGCCTTTGACGCCCGGTATGTCGATGACAAATCCTCCGAAGGGGAGCCGGTACATGCGGCTGTCGGAGGTGGCGTGCATGCCGGTGAGGTGCGTCTCGGATATTCCTGCGGTCTTGGCGCGGGCGCCGGGCGCGAGCGCGTTGGCGAATGTGGACTTGCCTACGCCGGAGTTGCCCGCGAGCAGTGTGACGCGGCCGCGCAGCTCCGCTTTCAGGCTGCCGCTTACCGGGGCGAGGGCGGATATGCGGTGGACGGTGTAGCCGATGTTTTCGTACACGCCCGACAGGGCGAGCATCGCCTCGCGCTCCGCGCCGGAGCAGGCGTCGGTTTTGTTGAAGACCAGTATGGCGGGCACCCGGTAGGCTTCGGCCGTGGCGAGGAAGCGGTCGATGAAGGCGGGGTGCGTCTCGGGCCGCGCCACTGTCGCGAAAAGCAGCACGAGGTCGATGTTGGCGGCGAGCACCTGGCTTTGTTTCGACAGGTTGGCGGCGCGGCGGACGATGCAGTTGCGCCGTCCGCCCACTGACATTATCACGCCTTTGCCGCCCGCGCCGACGGAGATTTCCACGCTGTCGCCTATGGCCACGGGGTTGGTGGCGCGTATGCCGTCCAGCCGTAAGCGGCCTCGCACGGAGCATTCGACCTCGCCGCCTTCGGCAGTGCGGACGGAGTACGCGCTTCCCGCGGTGCGGATGACGGTGCCGCGCATCAGACTGTCATGATTTCCTTCTCTTTCGCCGCGAGCAGGGTGTCGAGCTTCTTGATGTGCTTGTCGTGGAGGTTCTGGAGCTCTTTTTCCGCGTCTTTCTCGTTGTCTTCGCCAAGCCCGTTTTTGACGGCTTTCTTGAGGGCGTCTATCCCTTCGCGGCGCACGTTGCGTATGCTTACGCGGGCTGTCTCGCCTTCCTTGTTGCACTGCTTCGTAAGCTGCCGGCGGCGCTCTTCGGTGAGGGGCGGTATGGAGAGCCGTATCACTTCGCCGTTGTTTTCGGGCGTTATCCCCACGTTTGAGTCGATTATGGCTTTTTCCACCTGGCGGAACAGGGATTTGTCCCACGGCTTGACGGCTATTGTGCGCGAGTCGGGCGTCGTTATGGCCGACACTTGGTTGAGCGGCACTTTTGAGCCGTAGGATACCACGCGCACGTCGTCGAGTATGTGGACATTCGCTTTGCCGGCGCGTATTTGCGCAAGCGTTTCTTCAAGGTGCCGCACGGCCATTTCCATTTTCTTGCCGCAGTCGTCGAGGCATTTCTTTACGTCGAACATAGTTGCTTTGTTGTTTTTGGGGTTGTTTGCTGAATGTT
>CAZLLM010000145.1:0-3041 GCA_964560405.1 uncultured Prevotella sp. | reverse complement strand
TGTTTTTGGGGTTGTTTGCTGAATGTTCTCTTGCGCCGGCTCCCACTCCGTCCGGCTTCCGCGGGGCGGAGCTTCCCTTTGCGGGGGCGGCCGCGCTTCCGGCGGGCGTCAGAACGTCACCGTCCTCTCTCCGCCGGGCAGCGCTTCCATCTTCACTTTCACGGCATCGGGCGGCAGGAGGCTTTCCGCGAGTTCCGGCCATTCTATGAAGCAAGTGCCTCCGCCGTAGAAGTATTCTTCGCAGCCGAGGTCGTATATTTCGCTTATGTTCCTTATGCGGTAGAAATCCATGTGGTATATGCGTTCCCTGCCTGCGCCTCCGGCGTATTCGTTCACTATCGCAAAAGAGGGGGACGAGACTTCCTCTTCCGGGACTCCCAGCTCTTTGCAAACGGCGCGGATGAATGTGGTCTTCCCCGCGCCCATCGCGCCGTAAAAGGCGAACACCCTTTGCGCGCCGCCCATGGCCGCCCGGAATTCCCCGGCTGCGCGAGGCAGGTCAAGCGTGGAGCGCATCGTCAGTAGCATAGCCGCAGTCTTTTCGCCCTCGCATGGCGCTTATTGGAATCTTTTCCCTTTAAGCGTTACGAGCGGCACTATCATTTCCTCCATCGAAACGCCCCCGTGCTGGAACGTGTTGCTGTAATAGCGCGCGTAATGGTTGAAGTCGTTGGCGTAGGCGAAGAATCGGTTTCCCGTGGCGAATATGTAAGAGGTCGAGAGGTTCGGCGACGGCAGCTGCACGTCTGCGGGGCGGCTTACGTCGAACACTTCCTTGGCGTTGTACTTGAGGTTCTTCCCTAACTTGTACCGGAGGTTGGTGTTCACGTTCCTGTCGCCGATTATTTTCGTCGGCTGCGAGACCCTTATGCTTCCGTGGTCGGTGGTGATTATTATCGTGAAGTCGCGTTCAGCGAGCTTCCTGAACAGTTCGCTTATCGCGCTGTGGCGGAACCATGAAAGCGTTATGCTGCGATACGCCGCTTCGTCGCCGGCAAGCTCGCGGACAGTCTTGTGCTCTGTGCGGGCGTGCGAAAGGATGTCGATGAAGTTCACCACCAACACGTTGAGGTCGTACCTCGCGAGCCGGTCGATTTGCGCGGCTATCTTGTCGGCGGCGAGCGAATCGTTGGCCTTGTTGTAAGAGAACGTGTTCTTGCGCCGGTATCTTTGCAGCTGCGTCTCTATCAGCTGGCGTTCGTAAACGTTTTTCCCTTCGTCCTCGTCCTCTTCAACCCACAGGCCGGGGAACATTTTCTCTATCTGCAGCGGCATCAGGCCGGAGAAGACGGCGTTTCTCGCGTATTGCGTAACTGTGGGCAGAATGCTGAAGTACAGGTCTTCGTCAATGACGAACAGCTGGGCGAGGTCGCGGCTGAGCATCCGCCATTGGTCGTACCTGAAATTGTCGAACACGAGAAAGAACACCTTCCGCCCGCTGTCGAGCAGGGGGAACACCTTCTTCTTGAACAGGTCGTGGCTCATGAGGGGGCGCGCGTCGGGGCTGGCTATCCATCCGGCGTAGTTGCGGCGCACGAACTTCGCGAAAGCCAAGTTCGCTTCCTCCTTCTGCATCCTGAGCATCTCGCCCATCGCCCCATCAGTGTCCTGCAATTCAAGCTCCCAGAACACCAACCGCTTGTAAATGTCTTTCCAGTCGTCAGCCGACAGGGAATCGTTTATCTGCGCGCTGATGCTTCCGAACTGGCTGCGGTATCCGCTCTGCGTTATCTCGTCCACTATCTTGTGGACATGGATGTTTTTTTTGAGAGTGAGGAGTATCTGGTTGGGATTGACCGGCTTTATCAGGTAGTCCGCGATTTTCTGCCCCACGGCCTGGTTCATTATGTCTTCCTCTTCGCTTTTCGTTACCATTACCACAGGCGTCGTCGGCCGGAATTCCTTTATCCGCGTAAGCGCTTCGAGGCCGCTCAGCCCGGGCATGTTCTCGTCGAGCATAATCAGGTCGTACGTCTTCTCGCGGCACATTTCGAGGGCGTCGGTCCCGTTCGCGGCGGTGTCGACGCTGTAACCCTTGTTCTCAAGGAAGATTATATGGGCGCGCAAAAGGTCGATTTCGTCGTCCACCCAAAGCAGCGTTCCGTTATGCATGGCGAGAGATGGTTTCAGAACGCGAATATAATGATAAAAGCCCTAACCGTGAAACACCCTGCGGATTTTCGGACGGTTCGAGTGCGCCTTACGGCGCCTGCCACCCTGCAAGCGGCGCGCACGGCTTCCCGCATATTGCGCCGGACGCGCGCCGCAAAGCGCATCAGGCTTGCCGTGAAACGCCACAGGCTCGCCGAGACATGCCGGCCGCATTGCAAGATGCGTCATGCATATCTCGATATAAATATGTCTGATGTTGTGAAAAGACACATACCAACCCTTTTTTCTTCGGAACCATACCTTATAAGGCTTGCGCAATTGAGGAACGATGCCCGTCTTAATACCGCAGCCGGACGGCGCGCGAAGACAACGGCGCATCCCGGATTCGCGAAGAGGCTTCCGGACGGAGGCAGCGCGACTTCCCGCCGGCATGCACCTTGTCAATTTCCGCGGCGGACTTGAATGCCTCCCCGCGTTTCGCCGCCGTGATGAAGCCTGCCGCGCTGTTCCCGTCCGGAAGCCTCTTTGCGAATCCGGGATGTGCCGTTGTCTTCGCGCACCGTCCGATTGCGGCATGAAGACGAGTGTTGCTTCTCAATCATGCAAGCCTTAAAGGTGCGGTTCCGAAAACGTGTACGGCAAATTATTGTATCGTTCTTATGTCAAACATAATTAACGTGAGTTCGATATAAGGTTAGAAGCATTCAAGTGGGTTGTCCTTAACGAAAGATACATCAATGGCAGCTTTCTTCTCAAAGAAACAGCAGGCAGCGACAGCCGACAACGCGTTGGCAATGAAATTGTTGAAAGAGCGATGTCTGGTGTGTTCTATCTGTGCAATATTCTTCAGCTCGTCGTTGACCGTCTCAATCAGAGCCCGTTTCCTGAGCAGGATTTTGTCAGCCATGCTCATCAATGAATTTCTCATG
>CAZLLM010000144.1:0-4701 GCA_964560405.1 uncultured Prevotella sp. | reverse complement strand
AAAACAAGCGTTGCTTCCCAATCATGCGAGCCTTAAAGGTGCGGTTCCGATTTTTTAAGAGCAAGGATGTTTCGCAAGCACTTGTGAAACAGACACGGAATAAAAAACGGGAAACAAGTCGCAAGCCGTCGGACGACAAGCCGTAGACGTTTCAAAGCATAAGCATGCCATTCAAGTTTTCAGAGATGAGCCTTGCGCGTTTTGAGAGACACCCAGCGGACATTCAGCGGACATCGCGGCGGACGGAACTGCTTCCTAATCAAGTTGCCGCAGGGGAATTTGCCGTTTCGCTGCAAAGTAGTACTTTTGCTTAGCAGAAATATAAGAATAGCGATGAATTTCATTGAAGAAATCAGGTGGCGGGGTATGCTTCACCAGATGACACCTGGGACAGAGGAGCTTTTCGGAAATGAGCGGGTGACAGCGTATTTGGGGATAGACCCCACGGCCGACTCCCTGCACATAGGGCAGCTGTGCGGCATCATGATGCTCCGTCACTTGCAGCGGGCGGGGCATAAGCCGATAGTCCTCGTGGGCGGCGCGACGGGAATGATAGGCGACCCCTCCGGGAAAAGCCGGGAACGCAGCCTGCTGGACGAGGAGGCGCTGGCATGCAATGTGGCGTGCATAAAAAGGCAACTCGCCCACTTTCTGGACTTCGGAAGCGGCTTGTCCGGCGGAGCCGAACTCGTGGACAATTATGACTGGATGAAAGACTTCACGTTCATAGACTTCGCCCGCGACATCGGCAAACACATCACTGTGAACTACATGATGGCAAAAGAAAGCGTGCAAAAACGGCTGAACGGCGAGGCGCGTGACGGACTGTCGTTCACCGAATTCACCTACCAGCTTCTGCAGGGTTACGACTTCCTGCACCTTTACCGGACTAAGGGGTGCAAACTGCAGATGGGCGGAAGCGACCAGTGGGGTAATATGACTACTGGCACAGAGCTTATACGCCGCACGCTCGGCGGGGAAGCCGAAGCTTTCGCGCTCACGTGGCCGCTTGTCACCAAGAGTGACGGCGGCAAGTTCGGGAAGACCGAAAGCGGCAACGTATGGCTCGACCCGAAGCGTACGACGCCTTATATGTTCTATCAGTTTTGGCTCAACGTAACCGATGAAGATGCGGAGCGGTACATCAAGATTTTCACCTCGCTCTCCCAAGAGGAAATCAGCGCGGCCATACAGGAACACAGGAAAGACCCGGGACATCGTACGCTTCAGAGACTGCTCGGCAGGGAAATCACAGCGACAGTCCATTCCGAAGAAGCCTGTGAAGCGGCGGAAGAGGCCTCCGGCATCTTGTTCGGCAAGTCTGAGAAGGAAAGCCTCCTGAAAATAGATGAGGACACGCTTCTTGATGTCTTTGCCGGCGTACCTGTGTTTGAGGTAAGCAGGGAACAAGCACTCGGAGCGAAGGCTGTCGACTTGTTTGCAGGAGTCGCCAGGTGTTTCGCCTCGAAAGGGGAGATGCGCAAGCTGACGCAGGGCGGCGGAGTGAGTGTCAACAAGGAAAGACTCACGGCTTCCGACCGTGTGATTACGGAAAACGACCTCATAAAAGGACGCTACATCGTGGTGCAGCGCGGGAAAAAGAACTATTTCCTGATAAAAGTGAACGGCGGCTCGCGGTGATGCACCGGCATTCCATGCCTCCTTAAATTTTTCATAAAAAACATGAAAACAAAAGCAATCTTCCTCGCCGCCTGCGCAACAGCGGCTGTCCTGCCGACGGACGCACAGAACCGCGCCGACCGGCAGAACCTGGATAATCCCGAATCTTTCTCCATGATTTTAATGGGCGACCCGCAGTCCTACGTGAAATACGACATCAATCAGCCCCTTTTCGAACTCACCACAGCTTGGACGGCCGACAACATCGAAAATCTTAAGATAAAGGCTGTGCTGATAACGGGCGACCTTGTCGAGACAAACGAGAATGCCGTACCGATACGCAAGATGGCCAACCAGACATCACGGCAGATGTGGGAATCAGTCTCGCGCTCGCTTGCGCGTCTTGACAACAAAGTTCCATATATAATCTCCCCAGGCAATCACGACTACGGCTACCTCAGCTCGGAGAACGGACGCACGTGTTTCCCCGATTACTTTCCTCCGGAACGCAACAGCAAATGGAAAGACGTGCTGGTGGCCGTCTTTCCCAACCGCAGCGGAGCGCAGTCGCTTGAAAACGCTGCGTACGAGTTCAGCGACAGCAATTGGGGCAAGCTGCTCGTGATTTCAACTGAGTTTGCTCCTCGCGATGAGGTGCTTGAATGGGCGAAAGACCTTTGCGTGTCGGAAAAATACAAGAGCCACCGCGTTATCTTCCTTACGCACAGTTTCATGCGTGAAGGCGAAAAGGCTGAGCGCATAACGGAAGAGGGCTACAAGATCACGCCCCACAACTGGGGGCAGGCCGTGTGGGACAAACTGATAAAGATAACCCCCAACATTCGCTGTGTAATCTGCGGACATGCGGGCAAGCCCGGCGATTTCCAATCCTCGGTATCTTACCGCGAAGACAAGAACGATGCCGGCATAACCGTGCCTCAGATGATGTTCAATGTTCAAACTCTTGGCGGCGGCTGGGAAGGCAATGGCGGAGACGGCTGGCTAAGGATACTCGAGTTCAAGCCCGATGGCCATACCGTAAGCGTCAAGACCTATTCGCCCTTGTTCGGAATTTCGCCTGCAACGAAACACCTTGCCCGCCGCACGGAGAGATATGACCAGTTCGACATGATTCTTGCGAAATGACGAGACATGCGCCGTTTAAAACGCGAGAGATATTATCAACATAAGACCGACATTTCAAAAACAAACTCATGAAAAGAATCTTTTTGATTCTGGTGGCACTGGCTGTTTCTTCCGTCTCCGCCGACTCACGCGGGGTTGTGAAGCTGCGCGTGATGTCGTTCAACATCCGCTGCCTTAACGGGGCAGACGCGCCCGAAAACCAATGGGACAGGCGCGCTGACCGCCTGTGCGCGTATGTCAATGAGGTGAAGCCCGACATTATCGGCATGCAGGAAGTTGTGCTGCGGCAGTTCAACGATGTCAAGGCTCGTGTGAAAGGCTACAAGGGTCTTTTCGCAGGACGCGATGACGGCATGGAGCAAGGCGAGGGTACGCCGATATTCTACCGGAGCGACAAGTTCCGCCTGATACGGAGCGGCCACTACTGGCTGTCGGAAACGCCCGAAGAGCCGTCGTACGGCTGGAACGCCGCCTGCCGCCGCATTTGCCAGTGGGCTTTGCTTGAGGACGTAAAAAGCGGCGGACGCTTCGTTTACTGCAACACCCATTTCGACCATATGAGCGTCGAAGCGCGTAAAGAGTCAGCCAAACTCCTTAAAATCCGTCTGCGGACAATTGCGCCAGACGTGCCTTTCGTTTTCAGTGCTGACTTCAACACCAACGAAAAGGAGGAAACGTATTCGCTGCTTGTCAGCTGTTATTACAAATGCGTTGATACGTGGAAAGCGGCCAAGAAACGTTCTGGCGGTCCGGGTACGTTCAACAACTGGGGCTCTGAGGGAAACACGGAAGACAATAAGATTGACTTCATCTTCGTCCCTGAAGGAACTAAAGTGAAACGGGCCGTCATCGCCCCGCCAACCGACGCGAGCGGAGGATACCTTTCCGACCACAACGCAATTTGGACGGATATTACGCTGAAATCAGAGCCGCGTCCGCTGACTTGCGCTGCGGGAGGAAAATAGGTCTGTAGCAAGGGGATGCATATCCATGATGCTGCAAAATTACCAGTGCAACCGATGTCTTGCCGGAAACATCACAAAACGCGTGTCATCTGATTTTATACGAATAATTAATTATGCGACATATAGTGAGTTCGGTATAAAATGAATATGCCGCCTATAGTCTTTTTCGATACAGTGTCCTTGCAAGTCTTCCAGTTTGTCGTCAAAGAAGTGTACGCCCGCGGGATTCATTTGGAAGCCGGTCGCGAGTCAGTGTCTTGAACGCACAAGCCGCATAACGAGTAATTTTGTAACAGAAAACAGATTAGGTTATGACGACATCAGAAAAGGTCATCAAGAACAAATTGGAATTGTCTGGACTCTCCCGACAGTTAGGAAGTGTATCACGAGTCTGCAAGATTATGGGTAGGGAGTCGTGTCAGTGTTTTCGTTCACGGACGTGTATTGAGTCTGCGGAGACAGGGAGTTAGGATTATTAGCTGTATCTAGCTGTGGGGGATACAGACCATTCAAAAATTACGGCAAAAAGTACGCGAAGAAACAGTATCTGCGAGAGATTTGACAGAACTCCAAAATGAGTACGATGCTTCACGTCCAGAAAGAAAATTTACGCCTCTGTTGAGCCGCTGCAAATTGGTCTTTGATGCGAGGCTGAACTCGTGCAACACGCAAAGGACTCACTATAAGAAGTGCTATTCTGAGAAAACGCCCATGCAGACTTTTATTGACGGGATTGCTGCGGCAAGAAAGTGTCGGCAGCAAAATTTGGAAATAGTAAAGCCAAATGGAGCTGATAGAACTCCATTCGGTTGTGAAAGTGAAGGAAGTTGCGTAGCTTCGCAACGAACATCAAACAGCTTTTTTGCCCGGTAGAAAACAATAGTCAGAATATGTCTTGACTATGTACAGATAAAAGCAAATAAAATACCGATGCTTACTATAAGACAGATTACAGAGGACAAGGAAGGCG
>CAZLLM010000143.1:0-4708 GCA_964560405.1 uncultured Prevotella sp. | reverse complement strand
TTCTCGGCCACGGAGAGGCGGTCGATGCAGCCTTGTATGCCTCCGTCCATGAAATCGTGGAGGTTGTAGGCCGTGTAGTTTATGCGGTGGTCGGTGATGCGCCCCTGCGGGTAGTTGTATGTGCGTATTTTGGCGGAGCGGTCGCCCGTTGAGACGAGCGTCTTGCGGCGCGAGGCGATGTCGCTGCAATACTTCTGGCGCTCGCGGTCGTAGATGTATGCGCGCAGGCGCGCCAGGGCGCGCTCCTTGTTTTTCGGCTGGTCGCGCGTTTCGGTGCATTCGATCAGGATTTCCTGCACACAACCTGTGTCAGGGTTTTTCCAGTTGTATCTCAGCCGCACTCCGCTCTCCACCTTGTTCACGTTCTGCCCTCCGGCTCCAGAGGAGCGGAACGTGTCCCATCGTATGCCGCTTTCATTTATCTCCACTTCGAAAGGGTCGGCTTCGGGCAGCACCGCCACTGTCGCCGCCGAGGTGTGCACGCGGCCTTGCGCCTCCGTAGCCGGCACGCGCTGCACGCGGTGGACGCCGCTTTCGTATTTCAGCGTCCCGTAAACGCCCTGCCCTGTGACGGAACATATTATTTCCTTGTATCCGCCCGCCGCGCCTTCGCTCGCCGACGACACTTGCAGGCTCCAGCCTTTCGCCTCGCAGTATCTCGCGTACATGCGGAACAGGTCGCCTGCGAACAGGGCCGCTTCGTCGCCGCCTGTCCCGCCCCGTATTTCGAGTATGGCGTTTTTCGCGTCTTCCGGGTCTTTTGGCACGAGCATCAGCTTTATTCTCTCTTCCGCCGCGGGCAGCAGCCTTTCGGCTTCGGCCGCCTGCTCGCGAGCCATTTCCCTGATTTCAGGGTCGCCCTCTCCTGTAAGCAGCCGCCGCGCCTCGGAGAGGTCTGCCAGGAGGCGGGAGTACTCTTTCCCCGCTTTCATCAGGCTTTCGAGCTCTTTGTACTCGCGGGCCAGACGCACGTATCTCGGCCTGTCGGCCATGATTCCGGGGTCGGCTATGAGCGTGCTTACCTCCTCGAAGCGTCCGCCAAGCCTGTCGAGCCTTGCCGTCAGTGTGTTTTCGCTGTCCGCCATTCCTATGTGATTATTGAAGCGCCCGCGCCGCGTTCAGTATTCGAACACGCCGTACTCGCTCTTTATGGTCAGGGAGCGCCTGCCTTCCTCTATGCGACCCACCACTTTCGCGTCTACGCCGAAACTCCTGCTTATGCCTATGACTTTCTCCGCGTTTTCGGGGGACACGTAAATCTCGAAGCGGTGCCCCATGTTGAACACTTTGTACATTTCCTCCCAGCTGGTCCCGCTTTCCTCCTTTATGATGCGGAACAACAGGGGGATCGGCAGCATGCTGTCTTTCACGACGCGACAATTGTCGTTGACGAAATTGAGGACTTTGGTCTGCGCGCCGCCCGTGCAGTGTATCATCCCGTGCACCTCCGGACGCATTTCAGCCAGAATCCTGCGCACGACGGGCGCGTAGGTTCGGGTGGGCGAGAGAACCAGCAGCCCGGCGTTGACAGGCGCGCCGGCGACGGCATCGTCAAGGCGGCGGCTTCCGCAGTAAACGAGGTCTTCGGGCATGGACTTGTCGTAGCTTTCGGGGTATTTCTCGGCGAGGTACTTGGAAAAGACATCGTGCCGCGCCGAAGTTAGCCCGTTGCTTCCCATACCGCCGTTATAACGCTTTTCGTAGGCGGCCTGCCCCGAGGACGACAGCCCGACGATGACATCGCCGGGGCGGATACGTGCGTTGTCTATGACATCGCAGCGCTTCATGCGGCAAGTCACGGTTGAGTCCACCACAACCGTGCGCACCAAGTCGCCCAAGTCCGCCGTTTCGCCCCCCGTGGCGTATATGCCTATCCCCATCGCGCGCATTTCGGCAAGCAGCCTCTCCGTCCCGTCTATTATGGCTGACACCACTTCGCCAGGTATCAATTTCTTGTTGCGCCCTATGGAGGACGACACGAGTATGTTGTCTACAGCCCCGGCGCAGAGCAGGTCGTCCGTATTCATCACCACCGCATCCTGCGCAATCCCGCGCCAGACATCCAGGTCGCCCGTTTCTTTCCAGTAGACGTATGCCAGGCTCGACTTTGTCCCCGCTCCGTCGGCGTGCATTATGTTGCAATACTCCGGGTCGCCGCCGAGTATGTCGGGAAGGATTTTGCAGAATGCCTGCGGGAACAAGCCTTTGCCGATGTTCTTTATCGCCGCATGGACGTCTTCTTTCATGGCGCTCACGCCGCGACGCATATAGCGTTGCATGGTGTCCATCGTACCCGAACTGGTTCAGAAGTTCACCGCCGGAGCCTTCTCCGCCCCTTCCGCGGTTTCGAACTTCGCTTTCTTCTCATATCCGAACAAGCCTGCGACGATATTACCGGGGAATCGCCTTATCGACAGGTTGTATTCCTGCACGGCGTTGTTGAACACCCTGCGGCTTTCGCTTATGCGGTTTTCCGTTCCTTCGAGCTGCGCTTGAAGCGCGGAGAAGTTTTCGTTAGCCCTTAACTGCGGGTAATTCTCGGTTATCGCGAGCAGTTTCCCCAAGGCGGCGGTAACATCGCCCTGCGTCTTCTGATATGCCGCGAGCCTCTCCGGAGTGAGGTTTTCCGGGTCTACTGTCATTTGCGTAGCCTTCGCCCGCGCCGCGACGACGCTTTCCAATGTCTCCTGTTCGTGCGCCGCGTACCCTTTCACCGTATTCACAAGATTCGGTATAAGGTCTGCCCGGCGCTGGTATTGCACTTCGACGTTCCCCCACGCTGTCGATACGGACTCTTCCTTCGTGACAATCCCGTTGTATTGGGTGGCGCACCAAATCACCAGCATCAAAATCACCGCGATGACCGCGATTGCAGATTTCTTTTTTTTCATTATTCGTAAATGTTTTGTTTGCATTCGTTATTCCATGGCGAGGGTTCAGAACCTGCCGCCCGCTCCCCCGCCGCCGAAAGAGCCGCCGCCGAAAGAGCCCCCTGACATTCCGCCGCCTCTGAACATTCCGCCGCGGCCGCCGAACCAGATGAAAGGCGGCAGGAAAGCGCCGGCGTTGCGGATGCCGCCCCCGCCGTTTCTTCCGCGAGGCTCCGAATAGCCGCAGTTGCCGCAACGGTATATCTCCGTCTTCGCGCCGTCAGCCGTGCGTTGCAGCGTTTCCCCCGTAGGGCGCATGGCGTGCTTCTTGCAGCGCGGGCAAAGGCTCGCGCGTCTTTGCGAGGAGCGGTAAGCGGCGTATAAGCCGGCCGCCAAAGCCGCCGTTATCACCAAGGCCACGAGCGGGGCGCCGCCCTCACCGCGCCGCCCTTTCCCCCCCGGCAGCAAGGAGCTGTCGTTCTGCAGGTACGCGCATACGGCACCCACGCCGCCTGACACCGCGCCGTCCCAGTCGCCTTCTCTCAATCTGGGCAGCATATAGCGGTCTTCTATCCTCCTGCACACCGCGTCGGGCAGCGAGCCCTCAAGCCCGTGTCCCGTAAGGATGTAATAGCAGCGGCTTCCGGGCGACACCACAATGACAAGCCCCGTGTTCAGCTTCCCGTCGCCCACGCCGTTGGCGCGGGCTATCCCCATTCCGAACTCGTAGCAGTCGCCGTTCTCCACGCTGTCGGCCACGGCCACCACGGTCTGCACCCCTTTTTCCGCTTCGAGGCACCGCAGCAGCGCGTCCGCCGAATCGCGCGCCGCAGGCGAAAGCACATTGCCCGGGTCGCACACATACCGTCGCCCGTCCTGCAGATGTATCATGGGGAACTCCGAGCCTTTCCACACCTTGCAGCCGGCGGCGGGCGGAAGCATGCACAGCGCCAGCGCGTAAACTCCCAGCAGCTTGTTCATCGTCCGTTCATGTGCGTTTCGTCACTCCCCTACCCTGCCCTGCCCCGCGGCGCGGCTGCGCGCAAGCAGGAGGCGCGGCAAGGGCGGCACAAGCAAAACCTCCGCCCCGCCTCCGCGAAAGAGGCCGCAGGCAGGGGTCTGTGCCGCAGGAGAGGCGCGCCGCGCGTCAGTAGTTGGCCGCCTTAATCTCGAAGAAGCTCTGCGGATGGCTGCAAACGGGGCATACTTTCGGGGCTTTGGGGCCCGTGACGATATGGCCGCAGTTGCGGCACACCCACACGCTGTCGCCGTCGCGCGAGAACACCACCGCGTCGTCTATGTTCTTGAGAAGCCTGCGGTAGCGCTCCTCGTGAGCCTTCTCTATCGCCGCCACCATCTCGAACTTGCGGGCGATGTCCTCGAAGCCCTCCTCGCGGGCATCCTTGGCGAAAGCCGGGTACATCTCCGTCCATTCGTAGTTTTCGCCCCCCGCAGCGTCGGCCAGGTTGGACGCGGTCTCCTTTATGCCGCCGCCCTCGAGTGCCTTGAACCACAGTTTCGCGTGCTCCTTCTCATTGTTAGCCGTCTCCTCGAACATCGCCGCGATCTGTTCGAAGCCGTCTTTCCTCGCCTTGCTCGCGTAATATGTGTATTTGTTACGCGCCTGCGATTCGCCCGCGAAAGCCGCCTGAAGATTCTTCTCCGTCTTCGTTCCTTTCAAGTCTTTTCCCATTGCTGTAAATGTTTTTATGTTATACCGCTGCAAAGGTAACATTTTCCCGCAAACCGCCGGGCGAAACGCTGGCTGTTTGAACGCCTGCGCGCCCGCGGCGGCACGGCGGGCGCTGCGTGCGGCCGCCGGGATGCTCCGCGCCGCC
>CAZLLM010000142.1:0-4720 GCA_964560405.1 uncultured Prevotella sp. | reverse complement strand
CGGCTTGCGCCGGATACCGACGGTACAGGCAGCGTCAGCTGCAAGGGGAAAGCCGCGGCAGGCAAGAGGCGCAGCCGTCTTGCGGGCATTGCAGTCCGCGCTGTCTGTTACAACATTTAAGCATTATGGAAACTGCATTAATATGGATATTGTGTAACTTTGCGAGTCAAAGGCCGCAACGCCGCTGAACATGAAAGTGAAAGTAATAAACCGCTCCCGGCATCCGCTGCCGGAATACGCCACAGCC
This sequence comes from uncultured Prevotella sp., assembly GCA_964560405.1. Taxonomy (GTDB): domain Bacteria; phylum Bacteroidota; class Bacteroidia; order Bacteroidales; family Bacteroidaceae; genus UBA6398. Next base: position 4,473 of record CAZLLM010000142.1, on the reverse strand, counting down.
GCAAGCGCGGGGCTTGACTTGCGCGCCAGCCTTGAAAGCCCTGTCACTCTACGGCCTCTCGAAAGGAAACTCATACCCACCGGGCTTTACGTCGCGCTGCCCGAAGGCTGCGAGGCGCAGATACGCCCGCGCTCCGGCCTCGCGCTGAAGCACGGCGTAAGCCTGCTGAACTCTCCCGGCACAATCGACGCTGACTACCGCGGAGAAATCGGCGTCATACTCGCCAACCTCTCCGGCGAGCCTTTTGTGGTGAACGACGGCGATCGCATTGCCCAGATGGTAGTAGCGCGCTGCGAGCAAGTGGAATGGGAGCCCGCCGAATCACTCGAAGCCACAGAACGCGGCGCAGGCGGCTTCGGACATACCGGACGCGGATAAATCCGAAAGGCAAGAGAGCCCCATGAAACCGCGCTTTTTCACACTTCTCCTGACGCTCTGCCTTTCCGCCGCGCTGCAGCCCGCAACAGAGGCCGCGATATGCGCGGCGCAAACCGCAAGCCGCGGCAGGAGGCCGTCCTCCGAGGGCGGGCGAGACGCGAGCGACGGACAGCTCCGGCGCTTCAGCGTCTTTTACCTTGAAGCGGTCTTACAGCGCGAGAAAGGCAACGCCGACGCGGCCTACGACCTTTTGCGCCACGCCCTCGAAATCATTCCCGACGCGCCCGAAGCCTTGTACGAGCTGGCCCGCCTGCGGCTTGCGAACAACGCGGACGACACCACTCATACAACCGAAGAGCTGCTGCGCCGCGCCGTAGCCGCCGAACCGGGGAACTACTATTTCCAAAAGGAGCTGGCCGACTATTACGACGCGCGCGGAATGGCCGACAGCGCGACCGCCCGCTACGAAGCCATGGCCGCGCAATTCCGCGACCGCGAGATTCTCACATACAACCTCATAGACATCTACCGGCAAAGCGGCAACTATGAAGCCCTTATAAAAACGCTTGAAAAACTCGAATTGCAGGAAGGCAAGAGCGAGGAAATAAGCATGGAGAAAATCGACGCGCTCCGCGCCGCCGGACAAAACGAGAAGGCTCTTGAAGAAATCGGCGGGCTTATGGAGCAGTACCCCGAAGACCTGCGCTACCGCGTAATGCGCGGAGGGATATACTACGACATGGGGCAGACGCAGAAGGCCTTGGACGAATTCAAAAAAACGCTTGCCGAAGAACCCGGGAACGAAGCCGCCAACTTCGCGATGCTCAAATACTACAAAGACGAAAGGCTGGACTCGCTCTTCACCGAAACCGCCGAAGCCATAGCCGTGAACAGCAAATTCAGCGTAAGGACGCGCGGCGCCGCCCTCGCGCAGCTTATGTCCGGCGGCGCGGGCGGCGGAACCGACACTGCGCGGGTGGCTTCAATTTTCAAGGCGGTCTGCGCGCAGCCCGACGCAGACGCCGCGCTGCTCGACCTCTACCAAGAATTCCTGCTCATGGTCAAAAGCCCAGAGGATTCCATCGCGCCCGTATGGGAAAGGATACTGAAGGCGCAGCCCGAATACTCAACGCTGCGCCTCCGCCTGCTGCAGCACTACATACAGAGACAGGATTACGGGAAAGCCGCCGCGCTGTGCGAAGAAGGCGCGCAGCAGGAGCCGCAACAGGTGGCCTACTACTTTTACGGCGGCTCGGCGTATTACTCCATGAAAGACTACGAACACGCCGCCGGAATGCTCTATGAGGGGACAAGGCGCATCAGCCCGGAAACCAGCATAGAGCTCGCCTCCGACATCTACGGCTTCCTCGGCGACGTGTACCACAGCATGGGAAAGGCAGAGGAGGCCTACCAAGCCTACGACTCGGCCCTCGTGTTCAAGGATGACAACATTCCCGCCCTGAACAACTACGCTTACTACCTTTCCCTTGAACGGAAAGACCTCGACAAGGCCGCCGGAATGAGCCTCAGGACAATAAAGGCCGAGCCCGCCAACGCCACTTACCTCGACACTTACGCATGGGTGCTTTTCGAACAAGGGAAAATAGAAGAAGCGCACAATTACATCATGCAGGCATTGGAAAACACCAGCCCCACGGAAGAAAACGCGTCAATCTACGAACACGCCGGCGACATCCTCGCGGTAAAGGGGGACACGGCGGAGGCTTTGGAAATGTGGAAAAAGGCGGAATCGCTGAACAGCGCCTCAGCGACGCTTAAGAAAAAGATAAAGCGCAAGAAATACATAGCGCAATAAAAAAAGCACACTATGAAACACCTGACACGAGCGGCGGCTCTCGCGGTAGCCGCAGCCTGCTTCTCGGCCTGCGGCACGTCAAGGAAAGCGGTGAAAGAGACAAGCGTGGCGGCCCTGCCCGAAACCGCGGCGTCCGCCGAAGCGTACAAGGAAAGGGTCGTCGCCAACTTCCAGACGGCCGGATGCATCACGGCAAGGGCGAGCGTAACCCTGACGGCGGGGGCGAAGGACATTTCCGCAGGAGGCTCGCTGAAAATGAAGCGCGACGACGTGATACAGCTTTCGCTCACTTTCTTAGGCCTGGAAGTGGGGCGGATAGAATTCACGCCCGCCGACGTTCTCATCGTAGACAAGATACACAAGCAGTACGTCCGCGCGCCGTACAGCCAGGCCTCCTTCCTCGAAAGCGCGGAGCTCGACTTCTACTCTCTGCAATCGCTCTTCTGGAACGAGATATTCTCGCCCGGCACACGCGACGTGGGCGCCGCGCTCCGCGATTTCAGCGTCGCCTCAAGCGGAGACCACACCCTGCTCAGCCTTACCTCAGCCCCGAAGCTCGACTATTCCTTCCTCACAATCACCGGTGAGGCCGCGCTCGACCGCACGACAATCACGCCGAAGAACGCCGCCGGCCGGAAAGCCCTGACATGCAAGTACGGCGACTTCGTGAAATTCGGCGGCAAAAAGTTCCCGAGCCGCATAAGCGTGTCGTTCAGCGGAGGCGGAAAGGAGCTGGGGCTGGACATCAGGCTCAGCGGGCTGTCGGACGACTCCTCATGGCCTGCGCGCACGGAAGTCCCGCAGTCATACAGGCAGCGTTCCGCAGACGAAATACTCAGAAGACTTTCAACGCTCTGACAGGATGCCGCTGCGCAAGATACTGATAGCCGCCGTCTGCGCCGCCGCGCTGCCGTCCGCCGCCCAGACCGCGAAACAGATCAGCTCCCTCAAGTCGCAGCGCGAAACCCTCCAGAAGAAGATTGAGGAGAACGAGGGGATGCTGCGCACCCTGAAGAAGGACGTGCGCTCGCAGCTCGGCAACCTGAACGTGCTGAACGGGCAGATAAGCTCGCAGAAAAAGCTGGTGGGCGCCATCACCTCTGACGTAGGGCGGCTGGACAGCATGATCTCCGCGCTCGACGCGCAGCTCGGCGCGCTGGAGAAAGACCTCGGCGAGAGGAAGGAGCGCTACCGCCGCTCCGTGCTTTACATGTACCGCAACCGCAACGCGCAGAACAGGCTCATGTTCGTCTTCTCGGCAGGCAACTTCACGCAAATGTACCGCCGTATGCGCTACGTGCGCAAGTACGCCGAGTACCAGCGCATACAGGGCGAGCTCGTGCGGCGCAAGCAAAGGCAGGTGGCGGCCAAGCGCGGCGAGGTTTCGCAGGCGAGGGACGAGAAAGGGTCGCTGCTCCAGCTGAGCCTGAAAGAGCAGCAGAAGCTCGAAAGCAAGCAGGCCGAGAGGAAGAAGACGGTAACCGCGCTGCAGAAGCAGCAGCGCAAGGTGCAGAGCGCGCTGCAGGCCGACAAAAAGCAGTACGGCTCCCTCAACGCGCAAATCGACAAGCTCATCCAGCGGCAGCTCGCCGAAGAGAAGCGCAGGCGAGAGGCGGAGCGCAAGCGCGAGGAGGAACGCCGGAGGCAGCTCGCGCGGCAGAAGGACACGCGGCGCAAGAAAGGCGGGACGGGGGCGGGAAGACCCGGCTCCGCCGCATCGGACAAGGAGAGGCCGTCCGCCGTGTTCGAAACCGGGAAGGCCGACCGCGCCCTCAGCGACAACTTCGCGTCGAACCGCGGCAAGCTGCCAGCCCCCATCACGGGGCCCTACATGATAACCACGCACTACGGCCAGTACAGCCCGGAGGGGCTGCGAGGCGTGCAGCTCGACAGCAAGGGCGTGAGCATCACGGGCCGGCCGGGGGCGAAGGCGCGCGCGGTGTTCAACGGGGAGGTATCGGCCGTGTTCGCTTTCGGAGGGCACACAAACGTGCTCGTGCGGCACGGCAGCTACATTTCCGTGTACTGCAACCTCGCCTCGGCGTCCGTGCGCAAGGGGCAGAAAGTGCGCACGCGCGACGCGATAGGCCCCGTGGCGCGCGACGCGACGGGAAACTGCACCCTGCACTTCCAGCTGCGCCGCGAAACGTCGAAGCTCAACCCGGAATCGTGGCTCAACCTGTGACCGCAGACCCCTGCCCGCGGCCTTGAAGGCGGCTTCCGCGGAAGGGTCTGGAACGCCTTCCGCAAATCATTGATTATCAATGATTATAATAAAA
>CAZLLM010000141.1:0-4730 GCA_964560405.1 uncultured Prevotella sp. | reverse complement strand
GCGGCCTGTATGTCGGGCGTGCGCACGCCCGCTTCCAGCGAGGCGTTCACGGCGCGGCGTATCGCGGCCCCCTCTTCCGCGAGGCCGAAGTGCTCGAACAGCATGGCCGCCGAAAGCACCTGCGCTACGGGGTTCGCGATGTCCTTGCCCCGCGCCTGCGGCCAGCTGCCGTGCACGGGCTCGAAGACAGGCGTCCCCTCTCCGACGGAGGCGGAGGGGAGCAGGCCCATGGAGCCGGTGATGCACGAGCCTTCGTCGGTGAGTATGTCGCCGAAGGTGTTTTCAGTTACGATGACGTCGAAGTGGGCGGGCTCCTGTATCATCCTCATCGCCGCGTTGTCCACGTACATGAACTCCGTGTCCACGTCGGGGCGCTCGTCCGCCATTTCCCGCGCCACCCTGCGCCACAGGCGCGAGGAGGCGAGCACGTTGGCCTTGTCGACGACGGTGAGGCGCCTTTTGCGCCGCCGGGCGCATGCGTACGCCACTTCCAGTATGCGCGCGACCTCGGCGCGGGTGTATTTGTTCACATCGTAAGCCATGTCGCCGCCTTCGCGCTTCTCGCCGAAATACATCCCTCCCGTAAGCTCGCGTATGCACACGAAGTCGGCATCCCTCACCAGCTCCTCTTTAAGCGGCGACTGGCTCAGGAGGCAGGGGAAGGTCTGCACGGGGCGTATGTTGGCGAATAGCCCCAGCTTCTTGCGCATTGCCAGCAGCCCCTGTTCGGGGCGCACCCGTGCGGCGGGGTCGTTGTCGAACCTTGGGTCGCCCACCGCCGAGAACAGCACGGCGTCCGCCGATTTGCAGACGTTGAAAGTCTCTTCGGGGAAGGGGTCGCCCGCCGCGTCTATCGCGGCCGCGCCGCACAGCGCCTCGGCGAAACGGATCTCGTGCCCGTAACGCGCTCCCGCGGCCCGCATCACGTCTGTCCCCGCCTTTGATATTTCCGGCCCTATGCCGTCGCCGGCAAGCACCGCGATGTTCAGTCTCATAATCCGTTCTGATGTTTGTCGTGCAACTCCGCCCGCGCTTCCAGCGAAGGCTCCGGGCGTTTCCGCCTGCGCGCAAGACCCGGAGCGCTCATACGCCCGCCTTTTCCCACGCCTCTGTCTTTTCCTTCGTCCGGAGGAGGAAGTCTATGTCGTCCAGCCCGTTCATGAGGCAATACTTCTTGTAGCCGTTCAATTCGAAGCTTTCCGACTTTCCCGTGCTTTCGTTTGTGACAGTCTGGCGCGGCACGTCCACGCGGACTACGGCGCGGGGGTTTTCGCGTATGGAGCCGAACAGCTCCGACAGGAACTGCGGGGAGACCTCCACGGGCAGCACGAAATTGTTCAGCTCGTTGTTCTTGTGTATGTCCGCGAAAAAGCTGCTCACCACCACGCGGAAGCCGCCGCCTGCAATAGCCCATGCGGCATGCTCGCGGCTGGAGCCGCAGCCGAAGTTCCTCCCTGCCACGAGTATCTCGCCGCCGTATGCGGGGTCGTTCAGCACGAAATCTTTCTTCGAGCCGTCGGCATTGTAGCGCCAGTCGTGGAAAAGGCAGGCGCCGAAGCCTTCCCTGCTTGTGGATTTAAGGAAGCGCGCGGGGATTATCTGGTCGGTATCGACGTTTTCGAGAGGGAGGGGCACGCACGTGCTTCTGATTATGCCGAATTTCCTTTTCATTCCGCCGCTAAATTAAAGTTCTCGGGTCGGTTATCTTTCCTGTCACAGCCGCCGCCGCCGCCGTCAGGGGACTCGCCAGGCAAGTGCGCGAGCCCGGCCCCTGCCTGCCCTCGAAGTTGCGGTTGCTCGTAGACACCGCCAGCTTCCCCGCCGGTATCTTGTCGTCGTTCATAGCCAGGCATGCGCTGCATCCGGGCTGCCGTATCTCGAACCCCGCCGCGGCAAGCTCCTTGTCCAGCCCTTCCGCCCTTATCTGTTCCATCACCCTCCACGAACCGGGAACGAGCCACGCCGTAACGTCCGGGGATTTCCTGCGGCCGCGCGCTATCGAGGCGAAAGCGCGGAAGTCCTCTATCCTTCCGTTCGTGCAGGCTCCGAGGAAAACGTAGTCCACCCGCTTCCCCGTCAGCCTTTCGTTGGGCGAGAATCGCATATAATCAAGAGCCTTGCGGGACGCGGCGTCTTCGCACGCCGGAATGACGCCGTCTACCGGCATTCCCATTCCGGGGTTCGTGCCGTATGTGATCATGGGCGATATGGCGGCCGCATCGAACAGCAGCTCCTTGTCGAACACCGCGTCCGCGCCGCTTTCAAGCGTCTTCCAGCGGGCTGCGGCCGCGTCCCATTCCTCTCCTTTCGGAGCGTAGGGGCGGCCTTTTATGTATTCAAAGGTCTTCTCGTCGGGGGCAACGAGCCCGCCTCTTGCGCCCATCTCAATCGAAAGGTTGCACAGCGTAAGGCGGCCTTCCATGGAAAGGCTCCGCACCGCCGCGCCGGCGTACTCCACGAAATGCCCCGTCGCGCCGCCCGTCGTGATACGGCTTATCAGATACAGGGCGACATCTTTGGCGGTCACGCCTTTTTGCAGCTTCCCGTTCACCGTAATCTTCATCGTTTTGGGCTTCTGCTGCAATATGCACTGCGAGGCCATGACCATTTCCACTTCCGATGTGCCTATCCCGAAAGCCACCGCACCCACCGCCCCGTGCGTCGAAGTGTGGGAATCGCCGCACACTATCGTCATTCCCGGCAGCGAGAGACCTTGTTCAGGGCCTGCCACGTGAACTATCCCGTTGCGGGGGTCCGTCATGCCGAAGTGCGTAAGCCCGAATTCCCTCGCGTTGCGTTCCAACGCCTCTACCTGCCTGCGCGACACCGGGTCGGCGATAGGCTTGTCCTGGTCGTGCGTAGGCGTGTTGTGGTCGGGCATGCAGAAAATCCGCTCCGGGCGGAAGCATTTCAGGCCGCGCCGGCGCAGCCCGTCAAACGCCTGCGGGCTGGTTACCTCGTGGCAGTACAGGCGGTCAATGTACAATTGTTCCGGCCCGTCTTCAATCTTCTGCACTACGTGCCTGTCCCATATCTTGTCGAAAAGTGTGTCCGCCATTTCCGTTTTTTTGACTGCTGTTGCGATGATGCCGCTGTTTTATTTTCCCAAACGCTAACGGCGGAATTTGTTTATCGCGTCGATATACGCCTCCACGCTGGCGGCCACGATGTCGGTGTTCGCGCCGAAGCCGTAGTAGACGCTGCCGTCGCACTCCACTTGCATATGCACTTTCCCCACATCGTCCGAGCCTTTGTTTATCGCCTGTATCGTGAACTCTTTCAAGGTCATCTTGCGGTTGATTATTTTCTTGAGAGCCTTGATCGCCGCGTCAACGGGGCCGTTTCCCGTCGCCGCCTCCTCGAACTTCTCCCCAGCTATGTCTATGCCTATGCTTGCGACGCTGCGCACTCCCACGCCGCTGGACACTTGCAGGTAATCGAGCCTTATGTGATGGTTTTCCGCACGGTCTGCCCCGGCGAGAACAAGTATGTCGTCGTCGGTCACTTCTTTCTTGCGATCAGCCAGGCGCAGGAATGCCTGATAAACTTTGTCGAGCTTGTCGCCGTCAAGCTCCACTCCGTTCACCGACAGGCGGCGCTTCAGCGCGGCGCGCCCGCTGCGGGCGGTGAGTACTATCTGGCTGTCGTCTATGCCGACATCTTTCGGGTCGATTATTTCGTAGGTCTGCGCGTTTTTAAGCACTCCGTCCTGATGTATGCCCGACGAATGGGCGAAAGCGTTGCGGCCCACTATCGCCTTGTTCGGCTGCACAGGCATGTTCATCAGGCTCGACACCATACGGCTTACGGAATATATCTTCCGGGTGTTGATGTTCGTCTCCACGCCTATGCCGCGATGGCTCTTGCATATCATGGCGATTTCCTCAAGCGCGGTGTTGCCGGCGCGCTCCCCTATGCCGTTGACGGCCACTTCCACCTGCCGCGCGCCGTTCAGCACCCCGGCCATTGTGTTCGCCGTCGCCATGCCGAGGTCGTTGTGGCAGTGCGTCGAAATGACGGCGTTGTGTATGCCGTCCGCGTGTTCCGTGAGGTATCTTATTTTTTCGCCGTACTCATGCGGCAGGCAGTAGCCCGTAGTGTCCGGGATGTTCACCACCGTCGCCCCCGCCTTTATAACCGCTTCGACTACGCGGGCCAGGTATTCGTTGCCGGTGCGCCCCGCGTCCTCCGCGTAAAACTCCACGTCCTCCACGTACCGCTTCGCGTATTTCACGGCAGCGACCGCCCGCTCGATTATCTCTTCGGGGGTGGAGTTGAACTTGTATCTTATGTGATATTCCGAAGTCCCGATGCCCGTGTGTATGCGCTTGCGCTTCGCCCTGCCCAAGGCCTCGGCCGCGCAGTCTATGTCCTTTTCCACCGCACGCGTCAGGGCGCAGACCGTCGGCCAGGTCACAGCCTTCGATATCTCGACAACCGACTGGAAATCTCCAGGGCTGGAAACGGGGAAGCCCGCCTCTATCACGTCCACGCCAAGGGCTTCGAGGCGGCGCGCCACCTCGATTTTCTCCACCGTGTTGAGCTGGCAGCCCGGCGCCTGCTCGCCGTCACGCAGCGTGGTATCGAAAACGAACAATCTCTCACTCATTGTTTTTCAGTATTTGCCGGAGATGCGATGCCGCGGGACTGCCGCAAAACATCAGCACCTTGTTTCCCCCGCTTTTCTGTCTGCGCACATTCGTGCAAAAGTACGTTTTTCTGTCGTTCTG
>CAZLLM010000140.1:0-4750 GCA_964560405.1 uncultured Prevotella sp. | reverse complement strand
GTGAACACAGCAAGCAGAGCCTCGCGGCGGTTTCCGCCGATGCGCCTCCAAATTTACAGGCAAACCCATAGGACTCGCGCTGTTCTACGTTCCTCGCATTTCGGAATATCCCTGTTTTCGGCTGCTGCGTCCGAGGCTGCGCGTTACGGCTGCGGCGCGGCGTTGGCTATGCTGGGGGCTGCGCGTTACTGTCTTCGCCAGACGCCGCGTCCGGCTGCTGTTTCCCTTCTTCCTTTCTTCAGTCTCCGCTCTTTTCTAAAAGCCGCCTCCCGTCGCCGGAAAGATACCTGCCTATGTTCTTGAAGCTGACTTCAAAGGCGGGCAAGCCCATCGCGTAAGGCGCGATTTCGTAAGACTGGTAAACGAAAGCCACGCCTTTCCGCGTGAAGTAAGGCGGCGTGGCGGGAAGCGGGAAGCGGCCGAGCTGTTCCGCCGTCGCGGGCGAGCCGTCCATGTTCAGGAGAAGGATTTCGCACAATTCCGCGTCGGTAAGCTCCCCTCCCGGATTGTCTTTCGACAAATATCCGCGCACCCCGTCTTTGAGCAGTCTGCGGAATCCTTCCGAAGCGGTGTCTTGCAGGAGTTCCCATCCGTACAGCCTCCCGTCAGTCTGCGAGAACGTGCCGCCGGAAACCGTGTACATGCCGTGCGCCCCTCCGGTGTATTCGTAGACGGATAGAAGGAAGGAAACGTAGTTGCGCCGCTTGCATACGAGCTTCGCGCTTGCCGCATAATCCATGTCGGACGCATATTCCCCGGCCATGCTTATGTAATTGTCGAAAATCCTTCCGCCGAGGAAGTCTACCACTTTCTGCCCGTCCATCGTGTCGGCGGCGACGGCCTCTTCGCTTATGCCGCCGCGTATCCACGCCGCTATGCCTGCGCTCAGCGGGCCTGTTATCGGCGAGGGGTAGTCGGCGTTGATTTCAACGCTTACGACGCTTCCTCCTACGGAGTCAGTGCGGCTGTACTTGAAAGAATCGACGCACAGGGTGTCCGCCGGGCTGCCGCCGAACAGCGTGCGCCCGTGCTTGCAGCCACACAAGGCCGCCAAGGCGAGCGAGAATACTGCCAAATGTCTCAATAAGTTTTTCATGGCCATGAATTTTGATGTTATGTGATATGCCGTGCAATGTCTTACCCTAATGCGTCGCGCAGGAAATCAAGCATTGCGAATATCTCGTCTTTCGAGGCTGCGCAGTCGAGCTCAGGCCTGCCTATCCCGGAGAGGAGAGTGAAGTTCACTGTTTCGCCCGCGTTTTTCTTGTCGTGCGTCATGAGCCGGTAAAGCTCCTCATAATCATCGCAGCTGAAACGGCACGCCCCGTAATGCTCTCTGATGTACGCCGCCGTCTGGTTCATCTCTTTTGAGGAGAATCCTTTCTTCACGCGGCTGAGGTACAGTTCGGCGACAATCCCCCATGCCACGGCGTAACCGTGCAGCACCGGCCGCCCTTTCGCAAGCGCAAGGCTTTCGAGGGCGTGGCCTGTGGTGTGCCCCACGTTAAGCGCCTTGCGCAGGCCTCGCTCTTCCGGGTCGCTTGCCGCTATTTCCGCCTTGACGCGGACGCTTTCGGCCACCATCCTCCGCAACGCGCCGCGGCGGCCGTCCCGGCTTATGTCGAAATTCAAGACATCCGTCCAAAGGGCGGGTCCGCTTATCAGGCCGTGCTTTATCATTTCGGCGTATCCGGAAAGCAGATTCCCCGCGTCGAGAGTGCTGAGGAAACGTGTGTCAATTATCACTTTCGCGGGCGTGTGGAACGCTCCTATCTCGTTTTTAAGCCCTTTGAAGTTCACGGCGGTCTTCCCGCCCACGGAGGCGTCCACCATGCCGAGCAGGGTGGTAGGGACGTTCACATAGGCTATCCCGCGCTTGAACGTCGCAGCAGCGAACCCTCCAAGGTCGGTAACCATGCCGCCGCCCACGCATACGAGCAGCGAACGTCGCGAGGCTCCGCCGTCGCAAAGTCCCGCCCACACGGCCGAAAGGGTCTCAATCGTCTTGTTGGCATCTGCCGGGGGGATTGTTATCTCTACCGCGCCCCGCAGCCCGCCGCAGTCCGCGAGCAGAGGGGAACACAGCCGGCGCGTGTTGCCGTCGTAAAGCGCGAACACCCGGTCGGGGCTTATCCCGTCAATCGCCGCGCTCAATTCGCCGCATGCGTCCCGGGTTATGACCATATTGTTGCCAGACATATCTAATATTACCTCCCTTGCACTTTGAAACGGCGCATGCGCATTCCGCGCTGAGCCTGAAGCGCGTTGCCTGTTATCCCGCTTCCCCGCCCTTTTCCCTGGCGCGGGACGCATACTCCCGGTATGGCAGATTCAAATCCACGAAATGAAAGCCGTGCTGATGGCGTTTCCCGGGAGGGGGCGGAGTCATGTAGTCTCCGAACAGCTGCGTCAGATAAGCGTCATTGTCCCTCATGCCCATAACCGTCTTCCCCTCGAACTCTATCGGCGCAGGCTCGCCCAGCACTTTCTCCTTGTCTACCATGCTTCCAAGCCCGTCGTTGTGGTTTACGGCCGCCACGCGGCTCTCGCGCAAGTCGTGGCGCATCATGTGCCGCTTTATCTTTGCCTGCAGCCCTTGCAATGTGTAACGCTTGCGCGCCAGCAGAGGCAGCCAGCACGAAGGCCCGCGCCCGTGGCGGTAAGGGTCGCGGCAGAGGAAATAAAGGGCTTTCGTCAGGCTTTTGTATCTGATGTTGTAAAGTGCCTGCGCGAGCTTCCTTTCCGGCGCGCCGTCAATGGGGAACACGTCCGCATACACTCCGCCCAGATAATACAGGTGAGGGCGCTCTATCAATGTGGTGCTCGCGTCCTGCACCTTGCCAAAATGGAGCGGGTATTCCGGGTCGTTTTCAAAACAGACAAACTCGTACGGATAAGGGAGCCACTCCGGGCTGTGCGCTATCAGCTTCTCGTAGTCCTCGCGCGGCATGCAGATGTCCAAGTCATCGTCCCAGGGGATGAAACCTTTCTCCCGCACCGCGCCGATAAGAGAGCCGTCCGCCAGGTAATACCTGAGATTGTGTTCCCGGCACATCTTGTCCACGGCCATCAGGATATCCAGCAGCTTGAGCTGCAGAGCCCTTACGTCATAACCCGCCATCCTTGCTACTTCATGCATTTTATCAATTCCTTCAGTTCAGAAGAGGAGATCCCCTCCGTGCGGGGCATGACGACCGTCTCCTTGCCCCTCTCCGCGCAAAATTCCGCCACCCGCCGGAAGCCCGCATGAGACTGGTCTGGGCCTCTGACGAATACGTCAAAGCCTATTTCATCCACAATGTCGCCCACGTCCCTGTAGACGGCCACTTCATCCACGTAGCGCACCGCCCTGACCATATAGCACCGCTCTTCCGTCGAGTACACCAGCTCCGCGTCCGGCTTGAACCGGAGGACGCAGTCGGAATCCTGCACGGCCACTATCAGGTAGTCGCCAAGCGCCTTCGCCTTGCGGAACAGCTCGATGTGCCCGATGTGCAAAAGGTCGAAGACCCCCGCTGTCAACACTTTCTTCATCTGATTGCCCTGACATGATAAACAGCCCGCGCTCAATCCCCTTCCAGCGCCTTGCGGTAGCATTCCAGCGTCTCCCGCGCCGTCCGCTCTTGCGAGAACTTCCGTGCCCACTTCAGCCCCTCCTCAATCATGGCGGCGCGCACGGAAGGCTTCAGCGTAAGGGCTATCGCCTCCGCCAGACCCTTCTCGTCATGAGGGTCTGCGTACAGCGAATGCCTCCCGCCCGCCTCCTCAAGGCAAGAGCCTGTCGCGGCGACCACGGGAACGCCGGAGCTCAAAGCCTCAAGGACAGGGATGCCGAAGCCCTCGTAAAAGGACGGGTACACGAAAGTCTCGGCGCACTGGTAGACGGCGGGCAGGTCCTCCTGCGGAACGCCATGCAGGAAATGCACGCGCTCACGCAGCCCCGCCTCCGCGATGAACTTCTTCAGCGTGCGGACGTAAGCCGTAGGCCGCCCCGCAAGCACCAGATGCAGCTCGGCGGGCAGGCGCTTCAAGGCGCGCGCGGCGGCCAGCGCGTTCTTACGCTTCTCGATGGTGCCCACCGAAAGGACGTAGCGGCCGGGCAGGCGGTAGCGGTGCCTCACCTCCCCCAGCTTCCCCTCGTTGGCGCGGCGGGCGTACAGGGGGCTGCACCCCTGATAGACAACGGAAATCTTCTTCGCGGGAATGCCGTAATAATGCATGATGTCCCGCTTGGTGCATTCACTCACGGCGATTATGCGGTCGGCGCGCCTGCACGCAAAGCGGCATTTGAAGTCATAAATCAAGCGGTCCGCCAGCGGATAGCAGTGCGGAAGCCTCCGGAAAATAAGGTCATGCACAGTCACCACGCTCCTCATCCCCCGCACCCTGCGGACCGTCAGGGGGAGCTCGTTGCTCAGCCCGTGGAACAGCCGGATGCCGTCACGCTCCAAAGCGCCGCACACCCCCGCGACGCGCCACAGTGCCCCCAGCCATCGCCAGAGCCGCGAAGACGGGTAATGCAGCGACACCGCCCCCCCGCTTTCCGCCACAACCGCCGCGAGCGGCCCGTTCTCACGGCGGGACGGGGCGTACAGCCAATACTCGTTTTCCGGCGCGAAAGCCGACAGCGACTGCACCACATACCGGCTGTAATTGCCCAGCCCCGTGAAATTCTGCACAGCGCGCTTCCCGTCGTACCCTATTCTCATGCCTGAAAAGTTCCAGCTGCAAATGTGCAAGATAATCCCCA
>CAZLLM010000139.1:0-4794 GCA_964560405.1 uncultured Prevotella sp. | reverse complement strand
ACCTTGAGAAGCGCAACGACCAAATCAGCAGCGTGTGCAAGGTGCAGACGGAGGCGGAGGCCGAGGAGGACGCGAAGCAACCGGCGGACGGCGCGGCGGCTCCTGCGGCCGGCGGCGAAGACATGGAGACGGACGAATGAGATTGAAACTTTTTTAATAATTTAAGGTTATGATGAAACGTGTATTATCAATCGCGCTGCTGGTCGTTTCCACCGGCACTTTCGCGCAGAACAAATTGGTGAAGAAGGCTCAGGGACTGATTGGTGACAATCAAATAGAGGAAGCCCAGACGCTGCTGACGCAAGCCATGAACAGCGGCGAAACGAAAGACATGGCTCTGGCGTGGGACGTTCAGGGGGATTTGTACCAGAACGTATTCACGCAAGAACTGAACAAGGCGGCTGCCAACCAGCCTTTGGACACGGCAAAGTTCGTCAAGAATTTGTACGGATGTCTGGACGCATACGAGAAATGCAACGAACTCGACGCGAAACAGACATACGCCATGAAGAACAAGCTCAACTTCATCAGGTTCCGTCCTTACCTGGTTTACGCCGGGCAGTTCGAGGGACAGAACGAGAATTACGCAGGTGCCTACCAGGCGTACAGCGCGTGGCTGACTTACCCGCAGGATCACAAACTGGTGGCCGATGAACTGGCCGTGCTGAACGACACCACTTTCGACAGGAGCCAGGTGGCTTTCTACGCCTGCATGATGGCCTATCAGGGGAAAATGTACGACAAGGTGGCCGTCCACCTGGAAGATGCCTTGAAGTATGAAAAGGATGTCAAGACGGCAAGGCAGTTGCAACTGGCCACCCTCCTGGAAACGGGCGACACGGCTCAATGGGTGGAAATATCGAAAAGCTACGCGAATGCTGACGAGACCGTGGCACAGAACCTGCTGGCTTATTATTCCGAAAAGAAAGACGATGAGTCCATGCTGAATTTCGCCAACGAACTGCTGGCGGCCGACCCGAACAACAAGATTGCCAACTATTCGAAAGGCGTGGTGCTGTTCGGGCAGGAAAAGTACGAGGAGGCTCTGCCCTTCTTCGAGAAGAGCGCGGAGATAGACCCTACCTTCACGGACGCTTATTTCAACGCCGGCGTGTGCTGCTGTAACATGGGATACGCTATCAACGAGGAAATAGGACAGGCAAAGAACCTGAGCAAGGCCGACTATGACGCAAAAATCGCGCAAGTGAAGGAGTGGTACAAGAAAGCGGAACCGTTCTTCTTGAAAATCAAGGAACTGGAACCGGACAAGCCGGAAAGGTGGGCTTCACGCCTGAAGACGGTGTACTACATCACCGAAGAGAAAGAGAAGGAAGCGGAGATGGATGCTTACCTCGTCGAGTAAGTCGCCGCGGTAATGGCAAGGTGACAACACGGAACCGGGGCCGGCACCCGCTCTTTTCGGCGGGTGTCGGCCCCCCTACATTATACGGGATGTGCAGGTTGAGTTTTTGGCCGGCGGTTTGCTTGCTCTGCATGGGCCTCACGACGGCGCGGGGAGCCAATGTGGTTCGCGAAGCGCGGAATACCATCAAGAACGCCAGGTACGAAGAGAACGAAGGCGAGGCCAAAAAGGTAAGGGAGCGGCTGGAGGCGGCGGAGAAGAGCCTGATGGACGCGTTGCCCGGAGAGGGAAGAGCCGTGAGGCGTGCGGAGCTGTATTATACGGCGGCATTGGTGCAATGCAGGCTGAACGACATAGAAAACGAAAAGGTTTATTTGAAACGCGGCTACGACACGACGCTTTATTACAACAGCATCTACAATGCCTATAAGTATTTCGAGCGATGCGATTCCGTCGAGTCGTGCGCGGAGAACGAGGGGAAATGCAAGTTCCGCCCGTCGGTGCGCAAGGGTTTGCTGAAACATCGCGCCAACTTGTTGAACGGCGGACGCTTCTATCTGGGAAAGAAAGACTATGCGGAGGCATTCCGGTTCCTGGACTTGTATCTTTCCTCTGCCGGGTATCCGGCGGTGAGGAGCGACTTCCTCGACCAGACGGATGCCATGTACCCCCGTGCGGCTCATTGGATTGTCGCCGCCGGGTATCGTGTGGGAGATTACGGGGGCGTGGTGCGGTATGCTTCCGAGGCCATGCGTTACCCCAAGAACCGCCGATACGTGCAGGAATATCTTTGCAGGTCGCTTCTGGCGTTGAACGACACCGCAAGCTGGGTGAGGGAGCTGAGGCGCGGGGTCGCGTGTTTCCCCGACCACGCATACTTCTTTACCGCCTTGCAAAAGTTCCTGGGCCGTAAGGGTAGGTACGACGAGGCGTTGGAGTGCGCAGACCGCATGGTGAAGTACGACCCGAAGAACGCCTTGTTCTGGCATGCAAGGGCGTGGGCGCACATGCGCAAGAAAGAGTACAAGAAATGCATAGCCGATTGTGACGTAATCCTGACTTTGGACAGCATGAATGTCGCGGCGAATTATTTCAAGGGATTGGCTTTCTGCACCTTGGCCGGGGAAGCTTCCGAGGCGATGGGGAAAGCGGATTTGAAGAGCGACGCATACGGGAAGCACAAGGAGGACATGGCGGCGTGTTACGCGATGGCGGAAGAGCCTCTGGAGAGGGTGCGTCGCCTGTCGCCGGAAAAGGTTTCGCGCTGGGCTCCCCTTTTGTATCAGGTTTACCTTAACCTGAACAAAGGCGCGGAATTTGATGAAATGGAACGTATCATGCGTGGCATGAAGCAACCGGGAACCGAATAGGCAGGGGAAGACGGGGACATCCGGTTCCTGCGCAGGGGCGCGGAGGCTCCGGTTTCGTGGCACTTCCGGGAATGCCCGCGGCCGGCGGGGCTTAAGGCGGGGATGCCGCAACGGCGGAGGGGATTGTGGCGAAGCCGTCATCCGAAACGGGCCGGTCTTGACTGATGCGGCATCCGCGACCGTGAAAGCATGAGGGGCGTTTCTCTTTGGAAAAATGGCAGGATTGTCAAAATGTCATTTCACACCTCCCGCCACTCGTTTTTTTCAGCCGTGGGGAGAAGACGGACGAAAAAAAACGAGTATTTCGCAGATTCGGGGGAATCAGATTGTAAGCGAAAAGGCCGTTTTTCTTGCGTCGTGCCTTTCCGACTACGCGCACCGTGCGCTTGTCGCGCCGGGACGCGCAAGCGGAAAGGCGGTTTCGCGTGACAATCCGTCATCCGGAATTTGACAAAGGCGGCGCGTCAAAGAGATGTTAAAAGGGCATCCGGGGCAGTATCTATCCACTCTTTCAGCCGGTTTTTTCCGGAAAATGCCGAGATTCGAATCGCGACGACACGACAAAAAAAGTGTTTTGTCACGTCATCCGGAAATTTTTCGCGGCACAAAATCGCACCGTCTTACTTAACGTGTGTGAAAAGCGAGGCCGATATGCAAAAATATGTATCCTAAACAACCCGGATTCTTCTCTATTCGGAGATTTTTTCATCATGTTCCGGTTAGCGAAAAGGGCTTGTTTTCGACGGAAAGACATCGAAAGCCTTGTTTCGATGACAGAATGTCAAACCGTAAAGGACGCGGGAGGCCCGAGCCGACATCTCTCCCGCCGTCAATGTCGGACACGTCCGCGCCGCCTTTCGGTCGCAAGTTTCGCGGCCAAGAAAAAGGCCCTTGGGAGGCGCGGACTGTTGCGGTCGCGCCGCCGTCCGGACGGGAAAAAGCGATTCTCGCGGGCGCGGAACTTACAAGCCGGTGCAAGCCGAGGCGCGGCCCGCATTCGACGAAGTCAAAACGACAATCTGACAATCCGTCACTGCGCCAAGGAGGCGGAAACGGGCCTACGCCTGTCCGCCGTCCATGGCGGCAGGACACGGACCCGGGAAGCGGGAAGGACGCAAAAGTCTCTGCAGTCCTGATTTGAAGAATGTTATTGGATGAAAATTTAACATTCTGAATATTAAACGACATCGTCAATGGCTTATTAAAGAAACATTGCAGGAACAGAAATAGCATTTTGGGCGATTCTCTTTTTTTGTTTTTCACTTGATTTCATTCCTTGCGCTTGGTCGCATTTGTAGTGCTTCCTCAAACAACCTTTCCGACTCTACCTATTTCCGAAGAATATCCTTCGGCTGTTCATGGATGAATTGTCGCAGACGAAAGAGAAACAGGAAAATTCTCGGCATTGAGTTCACGCCACCGTCAGGATTTGTTCTCGACGAAGATAGCGATTCCCGTCAAGTCACGGGCATACGGAAAGGCAAATAACCTACTTGAATTTAGTTTACTTTGGTTCAGCTTATATATGGAACTGATAAGCCAAACCAAACTGAATTTCCGTCTCTTTTGCTTTTGTCCGTTCAAAGCATACGGCCAAAAGATAAAAACAGTTACACTGCATATATCCTCTTTTCGTTGCGCGATATTTTTAGGCTGATATACTCTACCCAAACCTATGCGGACGACAGAAAATTTTCGAATGGCAAAACTTGATAGCGGAAAGATAATCTCGATTGCAACATTATCCTGTTTTTATCTTTTTATCGTACCATATTTTATACCTTTGTAATCGAATATCAAACGGATGAAATATGGATAAGCCCCAAAATCGCATGAAAGAGGTGCTTGAAGATAAAGGCATCAGGCAGGCATGGTTGGCGGAAAAACGCGGAAAGAGTTTCTGTATCGTCGATTCCTGTGTCTGCAACCGACATAAGCCGAGTTTGGACGTGCTGTTCCAAATCGCAAATATCCTACAAGTTGATTCGAAAGACTTAATCAGAAGCAAATAAGCCCGAACACATGAAACTATCCGAAATCCTCAAAGGCTCCGAATACAGC
>CAZLLM010000138.1:0-4809 GCA_964560405.1 uncultured Prevotella sp. | reverse complement strand
GCCTCATGGGCTTCATCCGCAGCGTCAAAGGCGGACTCCTCTTTCAGGAGGGCTTCCGCATATTTCCCAGACGCTCCCGCCTCTCAGTCCCCGCGCCGCCGCGGCACGGGCTGGCGGAAGAAATCGTTGCCTTTGTCGTCCACGAGTATGAACGCGGGGAAGTCGGCCACTTCCGCCTTCCACACGGCTTCCATGCCTAATTCGGGGAATTCGACGCATTCGATGGACTTTATGTTGTTTTGCGCGAGTATGGCGGCGGGCCCGCCGATGGAGCCGAGGTAGAAGCCGCCGTGCCGCTTGCACGAATCGGTTACGGCCTGCGTGCGGTTGCCTTTCGCTATCATTATCATTGAGCCTCCGCGCTCCTGGAACAGGCTGACGTAGGGGTCCATGCGGCTGGCCGTGGTCGGCCCCATGGAGCCGCAGGCCATCCCCTTGGGCGTCTTGGCCGGGCCGGCGTAATACACGGGGTGCTCTTTCATGTAGGCGGGCAGGTCTTCACCGCGGTCGAGGCGCTCTTTCAGACGAGCGTGCGCTATGTCGCGCGCTACGATGATAGTGCCGTTGAGCGACAGGCGTGTCGAAACGGGGTACTTGCTGAGCTGGGCGCAGACTTCCTTCATGGGGCGGTTGAGGTCCACGCGCACGGCGCCACTTTCACCCGCCTCGCGGTATTCTTCTGGTATAAGCTCGGCGGGGTTGTCGTCGAGCTTTTCTATCCATACGCCGTCCCTGTTTATCTTGCATTTTATGTTGCGGTCGGCAGAGCACGAGACACCGAGCCCTACGGGGCACGAAGCCCCGTGGCGCGGGAGGCGGATTATGCGCACGTCGTGGGCGAAGTGCCTGCCGCCGAACTGCGCCCCCAGTCCGATGCGGCGGGCTTCCTCCAGTATCAGCTTCTCCAGCTCGATGTCGCGGAACGCGCGTCCGGTGCTGTCGCCTGTCGCGGGAAGGCTGTCGTAATATTTCGCGGAAGCCAGTTTGACTGTGAGCAGGTTCTTCTCTGCCGAGGTGCCGCCTATCACGAAAGCGATGTGGTATGGCGGGCATGCGGCGGTGCCGAGGCTTTTCATCTTCTCTACCATGAACGGGACTAACGTGTCGGGGTTGAGGAGGGCTTTCGTTTCCTGGTAAAAGTAGGTTTTGTTGGCCGAGCCGCCGCCTTTCACCACGCAAAGGAACCTGTACTCTTCCCCTTCCGTAGCCTCTATGTCTATCTGTGCGGGAAGGTTGCAGCGCGTGTTCACTTCCTCGTACATCGAAAGGGGCGCGTTCTGGCTGTATCGCAGGTTTTCCTCCGTGTACGTTTTGTACACCCCTTCCGACAGGGCTTCCTCGTCGCAAAATCCGGTCCATACCTGCTGCCCTTTTTCGCCGTGTATTATCGCCGTGCCTGTGTCCTGGCAGAAAGGCAGGCGGCCTTTTGAAGCGATGTCGGCGTTGCGCAGGAAAGTGAGGGCCACGTACTTGTCGTTCTCGCTCGCTTCTGGGTCTGAGAGGATTGCCGCCACTTTCTCGTTGTGCTCGCGGCGCAAGAGGAAATTCACGTCGCGAAAAGCGGCGTTTGCCATCGCCGTGAGCGCTTCCGGCGCGATTTTCAAAATCCTGCGCCCTTCAAACTCCGATTCGCTCACGCCGTCTTTGGTGAGCAGGTAATACTCGGCCGTATCCTTCCCGATTTGGAACATCGGGGCGTACTTGAACTCAGGTTCTGCTGCCATAATGTCAGAGGTTTTTATTTATTATATGTTACTAAACTACGTTGGAATTCAGGGCATGCCGCCCCGCTCTTTGTCAGGCACCGTAGAGGAAATCGTTGTACGGGTATTTCCGCACGTGCAGTTCGCGCACTTTGCTGTACAGCATTTCTTTCAGCCTGTCTATGTTGCTTTTCCGAAGCGCGGAAATGAATATGCAGCTTTCGCCGAGCCTTGCCATCCACGTGCGTTCCAGCTCATCGAGCCGCACGTTCCTTTCCGTCGGCGGCGTAAGGTCGTCGGCCGCCTTTTCCTCCCATTTGTAAGCGTCGGTCTTGTTGAAAACCATGATTGTAGGCCTGTCGGCGCAGCCGAGGTCGCAGAGCGTCTTGTTCACGACTTCTATCTGCTCTTCGAAATCGGGATGTGAGATGTCGGCGACGTGCAGCAGCAGGTCGGCCTCGCGCACTTCGTCGAGCGTGCTTTTGAACGAGTCCACCAAGTCGGTGGGAATCTTGCGTATGAAGCCTACCGTGTCGCCCAGCAGGAACGGCAGGTTGCCTATTATGACTTTCCGCACGGTTGTGTCGAGCGTGGCGAACAGCTTGTTTTCCGCAAACACGTCCGTCTTGGCAAGAAGGTTGATGAGCGTGCTTTTCCCTACGTTAGTGTAGCCCACGAGAGCAGCCCGTATAAGCCTGCCCCGGCCGCTGCGCTGCGTTATTTTCTGCCTGTCGATTTCCGCCAGCCGCTTTTTGAGAAGCGACATGCGGTTGAGTATTATGCGGCGGTCCATTTCAAGCTGCGTCTCTCCCGGCCCTCGCAAGCCCACTGACCCTTTGCCCCCGCCGGAGCCCGAGCCGCCGCCCTGCCGTTCAAGGTGCGTCCACATCCGCTGCAAGCGCGGAAGCATGTATTTGTATTGCGCGAGTTCCACCTGCGTCTTGGCGGTCGCTGTCTGCGCCCTCATAGCAAAGATGTCGAGTATCAGAGATGTCCTGTCGAGCACTTTCACTTTCAGGACCTTTTCAATGTTCCGCAGCTGCTTAGCCGAGAGTTCGTCGTCGAAGACCGCCATACTCACTTCGCGCCCCTCGTCTTCCTCAGCCTCCACGTACGCTCTGATTTCTTCGAGCTTGCCTTTGCCGACATAAGTCACGGAATTAGGCGCCGCCAGCTTTTGGGTGAAGCGTCTCACCGTGCGGGCGCCGGCGGTTTCGGCAAGGAATTCGAGTTCGTCAAGGTATTCTTCGGTTTTCCGCTCGCTCTGCCGCTCGGTAACAAGTCCTACGAGGACGGCTGTCTCCTCTTTCTCTCCGTTCACTATGGCGAAACCTTTCATCATTTATCCTCCACGTCCTCGTATTCCACATATTCCCCCACATCATCGGGTATGACTTTCTTCTTGCCGCTTTGTCCGCCGGTATGCGCGGAACGCCGCCCGTTGCCGCCGTAATACCCGGCGTTCCTGCGGGGACGGCTTCCCGCGCCGATTCCGAAGAGAAACCTGAAAACGCCGTGCAGCAGCCTTGACAGGACTACGAACATCAGAAAGAAAAACAGCGCGATGCAGCCTAACCCCTTTAACATGGCCTAACGTTTTTCGGTCAGCAGAGAAACCAGAATATACAGAAGTGCCGACACAGAGAAGCCTCCTATGCCGAAGACAATAACAAAGGCGGCCGAAGCCGCCAGAAACATATACCTTACTTTGTTGTCCGCCCACGTGAAGTTCTTGAATTTAAGGGCGAACATCGGTATTTCGCACACAAGCAGCGCCGAACTTGCGAACACCATGAAAACAACCGCATATACCGACGCGGGCGAAGCCAGCAGAGCCGCGTTGGCGGAACAGGCCGCCGAACCCCAGAAAAGGGCGTTGGCGGGAGTGGGCAGCCCTATGAACGAAGACGACTGGCGGCTGTCGAGGTTGAATTTCGCGAGGCGCAGAGCCGAGAACGCCGTCATGACGAACGCTGTGTAAGGGTAGACCTGCGCGGCGCCCGCCATGCTTTCCGGCACTGCCGCCTTGCACAGCAAGTCGAATGCCATGGCCGACGGCGCAAGGCCGAATGTTATAACGTCGGCAAGGGAATCAAGCTCTTTTCCAACGGCGGACGAAATCTTGAGCCTGCGCGCGGCGAAACCGTCAAGGAAATCGAAAGCCGCGCCTGCAAGCACCAGCATGAACGCCAGACGCGGATTCCCCTCAAACGCAGACTTCACCGCCGCGCATCCTGACAGGAGGTTGCAGCACGTAAGCCCGTTAGGAAAACTCTTAAACAGCCCCTTGTACATTTCAACTGGTCTTCAGGCGCGCTATAACAGTCTGGTTCCCCGTAGCCTTCTGCCCCAGCGAAACCTTCACTTCCGCGTCAAGCGGCAGGAACAAGTCCACCCGCGAGCCGAACTTGATGAAGCCCAAGTGCTCGTCGATATAGCATTCCTCATTCGGACGGGCGTACGTAACAATACGCCGCGCCAAAGCCCCCGCCACCTGGCGCACCATCACCTCCTGCCCTTGCGGGGTCTTTATTATGATAGAGGAAAGCTCGTTCTCAAGGCTCGCTTTCGGAAGCCACGCCAGATGGAAATTGCCGTCCTTGTGCTCAACGTGCGTCACGTAGCCGTCAACCGGGAACCAGTTGGCGTGAACGTTCACCAATGACATGAAAATCGAGACCATGCGCCGGCGGTCGCCGAAATACTCGTTTTCCTCAACCTCCTCGTTCACCACAACCTTGCCGTCCGCGGGAGCCACTACCACGCCCGCCGTATCGCCCGGGAAATGCCGCCTGGGACAGCGGAAGAAGTTGAGAATCCCCGCGTATGCCGCGGCCGACAGAACCGCCGCCGTGCAGAACACGAAACGGGGCAGCCCGGCGGCGTACACTGCCGCGCAGCACGCCACGAGCAGAAACGCGCCCCCGACAAGCGTCCTGTTCCCCTCATGGTGAATGCGCACCCGCCTTATCCGTTTCAGCCGGTTCACTGCCGTTTTTCCAATTTCAGATACTGCTTTTTGATACAGCCAGTTTGCAAATATACGCATTTCAACAAGAAAAACAAACACGGCGCGCTTTTGAGCCGGCAGCCGCCCCGAAACGCG
>CAZLLM010000137.1:0-4857 GCA_964560405.1 uncultured Prevotella sp. | reverse complement strand
CATCCGCATTCCCTGGGGTGAACATGAAATTGAGGGTCTCACCTTTACCGTTGATTATCAGGCGCGACTTGAAACCGAAGAACCATCCCATGGAACAGGATGAGGATGACCATGATCCCGGCGTCATTCATCCGGCTGGGTTTATTACGGTGCTTGGTCTTCTTATCCTCAAGCATGAATTTTGCCTGTAACGACGCGAATTTCTTGCAGAAATCATCGGCCATACAATAAATCCCTGTAATCTTAGACTCTGTGAACATAGTGATAACCGCTTAAATGTTTGGTTTTCACTATAAATTTAATGCTTTTATCGCTATGTTCATAATATTCAGCAGATTATTTTTGAACCTTATATCGATCTCACGTTAAGATAAGATTACAACGTTGCACGGTCTTTCCGCATGGCAGGCGGACGGGGATGGCTCGCGGGCTGCGTCCGCCGCATTGCGCAGGGCGGGGCTTCGCGGGGCGCGGGAGTGGTTGTAGGGCGGGTTTTGCCTCGCGGATGCGAGAAAATGGATTGCTTTTGCGGCGACGGACGGAAAACGGAGCGGGCGCGGGCGGTGGGGAAAGGGTGCGAGGATGCGGATAAGGCAGTAAGAATGCAGGATAAGGCGGGGCGGGCGGCGGTTTCAGCGGGTTTCGGGGGAGGGGGGGGAGAGAGACCGTTGCGGGGGCGGGGGAAGAGAGCGCCCCCGCCGGGATGCTTTCTCCGGCGGGGGCGGGATAAGGCGGGGGAGGGGGCCGCTCTGGGCCGCCCTCCGCTCCGGCGCGCCAGCGCTACGGGTTGAACTTGAACGTTCCCGACACGGGGATTTCGGGCCCGTCTTCGACCTTTATCTTCATCCCGTCGGGAATCTGGTAGGTGGAAGCGGTTTTCAAATTCTTTATCGAATCATTGTTTTCCACGTAAATGGTCGCCATCATGACATACGGCCTGCCGCCCCGCTCTGACAGGCCGAGTTTCACGGACGCGGGTCCGTCGCCGTCTTCGTTGGTCTTCTGGCACGGAGTTTCTTGGCCTTCCAGCGTGAACTTCTTGTGCGTCACGGCCCAGGTCATCCAGTCCATCACCTTTCCGCGGTCGCCGCTGAAGAATTTGGTTATCTCTTCGTCCCCGTAAGGCAGTTTCTGCCCGTCGGGATAGTCGGCGGCGGCCGACATGAAGATGAGCGGGTAGCCCGCGCTGATGGAATGGTATTTCGAGTACGACGCGTCTTGGGGGTCGGTCTTCATTTCAACGTCATTGAGGGTTACCTTGCGATTGCTGTCGTCGGGGCCGACGAACTTGATTGTGCCTGTAACCTTGACGCCGTTGTGCTCGGACTCCTTGAACTTCAGCGTATGCTCTCCGTTGCAGTACTTGAAGCCTTTGACGATGAAAGCCAGATGGCCGGACACCGTGGTGGCCGTGATGTCGAGGCCGCCCTCGTCTTTCAGTATCTCGCTGTCGTCGCCCTCGACTTCCCATTTCTTCCCGTCTTCGAAAATCTGCCTGATGGCATCGCCCGGCAGGTCGCCGCCGGTACCGGTCAGCGTCGCGGCTGCGGTGGTGTAGGCGGCGGCATCGGATGTCCATCCGAGTCCTGTCTGCACTCCGGACCTCCATTTGTCGGAGTTCCACACGACTTCGGCTTTGACCTCGTAACTTTCGGGAAGTATCAGCACTTCGACTTTGATTTGAGGCCCGACGACGGCTGTCTTGCTCTCTTTCGTTATAGTCGGGTCGATGTTGATGTACCATGACTTCCCCACGTTCTCTAATTTGCCGGGGGATTTCAGCGTGAAAGTGGAATCGTTCTTGTTGAGATCGAAGTCGCTTGAGGTCAAAGTGCCTCCTGCTGACCCCGTATTCTTATACTTAAACTCGCCTTGCAGGTCGCCGTCCCATTCGTACTTGGCTTTCGCGTCTTCTAACGACATCACCTCCTCGCCGTCATCGTAGACCAATTCGTAGCCCTCCATTATGCGGACGGGCGTGGGGTCGTTGTAGCGCCGCGTGTATTCCACGACATTGTTGCGGCTGACTGAAGAATACGAGCCGTCGGCTTCTTTCTTCGCCGCGTAGAAATGGCTGGCGATGTTTTCGCCTTTGCCCACGACGACCGTATAAGGCGAGACGAACTCGGTCAGCACTCCGCTTTCCGTGTCCTCGTGCTTGATGCAGAGGGCCACGGCGAGGTCTTCGTGCGTGAAGTCGTGCTCGTTGTCCACGGTTATCAGCAGTTCGCCTTCCCGCGTCCCCGCCTCAACTTTCACGATGTTGAACTCGTTGAGCCCGTCATGCTCCGCGCGTTTCGCCGCCATCACTTTTCTCAGCCCGACTTTCTTGTTGGCCTCTTCTATGCGCGTGACGTGGTCTTGCCAGAAAGTGTATTCCGCGGGCAGCAGGAACTCCACCAGACTGTCGCGGAGGCTCGCCGGGGAAACCCTGTACCGGAGTTTCTTCGTCTCCGTGACCCCGATACTGTCCCCACTGGTGCCCTTGATGTAGGATGCTCCGATGTGTATCTTGCCGTCGTTGGTCTCGGGCACGTAGACGAGCGACTGTATGCGGCTGAGGAGTGCGGCGATTTTCCCGTCCAACTCGCCGACCTTGCCTTCGAGGCTTTCCATCCTTTCTTCGAGCGCCGACACCCTCTGCTCGAATTGCTTGTTCAGCTCTTCGAGCTTGCTTTTCAGGGCGGCCGTTATCTTCCCGTCTTCGGCAAGGGCGCTGTCGATGACTTTGCCCACGCCGTCGAGGAACTCTTGCGAGTTGTAGTCGAAAGCCTTCTTCACCTCCTCCTGCAATTCCGCCAATCCCTTTTCGAGCTCCTGCACGCGCTGCGCCAGCTCGGAGGCGTCGCCCGTTCCGGGTATGCCCGCGATCTGCTGTTTGAGCATGGCTATTGAGTCGAGGAGGCTTTTCACGGAGCCGGTGTAATCGCCGATGAAGGTCTTGTACTCCTTGTAGAATTCATCGTACTCCGTTTTCAGCACGTAGCTTCCGAGCGAAGAGGTCGCCTTTTCCACGGCGTCGTCGATGTATTTCCTGACATCCGTCCCCGCGTCGAAGCCCGACAGCATGCCCTCCAGCGCCTCCACTCTCGCGGCGAGCTGCAGGACATTTTGTATTTGCTCGTTGGCCGTCTGCATCTGCTCTTTGAGCGAGGCCACGTCGCTTTGGTTCTGTCCGGCCAGAGACCTGATTTCGCCGATGGCGGTGTTCAGCTCCTCAATCTGCTTCCGCACATCGCTTATCACCGTCTTCAGCGAGTCGATAACCCCCTGCACGCCGGTTCCCTGCCCCGGCACGCCGCCCTGCGACTGCTGCAGCTCCTGCACTTGCTTCTGAAGCCCTTTCACAAGGCTTTCGAGCGATTCCTTTGCATTTTCGAGCTCGCCCACTCTCACTTCGAGCCGCCCCACTTTTTCTTCGAGAGCCGTAATCCTGTTCTCGTAATCGCTGCGGAGCTGTTCGAGCTCGTTTTTCATAAAGTCCGAAATCGCTCCGCCTTCGCCGAGCGCCGTCCTTATGACCCCGTCCACGCCGTCAAGGAACTCGTCGGTGGTGTTGTCGAAAGGCTTCTTCACCTCCTCCTGCAATTCCGCCAATCCCTTTTCGAGCTCCTGCACGCGCTGCGCCAGCGCGGAGGCTTCGCCCGTTCCGGGTATGTCCGCAATCTGCTGTTTGAGCTGGGCTATTGAGTCGAGGAGGCTTTTCACGGAGCCGTTGTAATCGCCCATGAAAGTCTTGTACGCTTTGTAAAATTCATCGTACTCCGTTTTCAGCACATAGCTTCCGAGCGAAGAGGTTACCTTTTCCACGGCATCGTCGATGTATTTCCTGACATCCGTCCCCGCGTCGAAGCCCGACAGCATGCCGAGCGTCTTCATTATGTCCTGTATTTGCCCGTTAGCCGTCTGCACCTGCCCTTTGAGCGCCTCCAGGTTGTCCGCGTTGTCGGAAGCCTGCTTCCTGATTTCGCTTATTGCGTCGTCCAGGCCGCCAATCCGCGTCCGCACGCTGTCGGCGAACTCATCCAGCTTGTCTGTCTGCGTCTGCAGGCTGGCTATCCGCGCTTGCAGGCTTTCAATCTGCGACCGGTTGCCGTCCGACTGCGACTGCAGCTCGTCCAGCCGGCTCTTGGCTTCGCTCATCCTCGCTTCCAGCTCCTCCTGCTTATCCTTAAGGGCACCCGTCAGCCCCTCAAGCGATGCCCTCGCCTCTTCGAGGGCGGAAACGCGGACTTCCAGCTCGTTCCCCAAACCGCCGGCTTCCGAAGGAGCCGGGTCGTCATCATCGCTGCAAGCCGCGAACGCCATAGCCGCGGCCAGCGCGATCCAACCGAATTTCATTAGTCTTTTCATGCTATAAACAGTTTTGTAAAGTTAGTTCCGCGTTCCGTCCGCCGCGCAGAGGCCCGCCGCCGTTTCCGGCCGGCTCTGTGCGCCGTTTTCAGGGCGCAAAATTACACTTATTTTTTAACGGAGATACCTACCCCCCCCCCCCGATTTTTGCGGAAATTCGCGAAAATAACGCTTTTTCCGCTGCATTTTAAGGGCATCGCTGTCCGCATAAACACTGGGAAATTCCGTTGAAGGATTCTGCGATATGGGCACTTCCATCTGTGCGGAAAACTGTCGCCTTGCGTGCAGACATTTCCTATTTCCCTCGCGTTTCAACAAGATATGTTTGACATAATTTCGATATCTGTCGCATTTTGGAATGCAAGTCGCTCCCGCGGCTCTTACGGAAATCGGTGGTGAAATAGGTTAACGTGAGTTCGGAATAAGGTCAGAAAATAGCGAGTTGCCCATCATTGACAAAATCCACCTCAATGGCGGGCTTCTTTTCAAAGAAACAGTATGCCG
>CAZLLM010000136.1:0-4873 GCA_964560405.1 uncultured Prevotella sp. | reverse complement strand
GCAGCTTTCCAGCAGGTACAGGCGGTTTTGGGGCGGATTCCGGCTGTTTCCGGCGGCGGGCGGACGGCATCCCCCTCGTGCGCATACATTAATATATAACGCGATGTCGCGCGGCGGAACGGCAGTGCTTCCGCGCTCCGGCGGCGAGGACGGCGCAGACGCGGCGGCGGGCGGACGGGGGCGGGAGGCTCTTACGGCCGGAAGCCTTCGCCGCGAGAAGAGGAAAAAGCCGCACCTGCAAACGGATGTCGCAGGCGCGGCGTGTCTTCCGCTTCCACGGAAAGCGGAGGGGCTTTAACGGCGTTTCTTCTTGCTCTTGCTGAGGTCAAGCACGCGCACGTTGCGGAATTTGATGCCCGGCCCGTGACCGCAGAAGCTGATGTAGCCTTCTTTGTTAAAAAGTCCCGGATGGTTCTTGTGGTCTGCGGTGTACGGGTTGCGGTCGGAGCCGTCGGGCGCGACGTTGTGCCCTTGGCAGGCCTCCCGTATGTTTCCGTCAAGGATGACATCGCCGTCCACTGTCACCGTTACGCGGTCGCCGACGACACGTATTTCCTCGGAGTACCACGTGCCGATTTCCCCGAACTTCACGTGCTTCGGCACGATGATGCCGTAGACGGCGCCGTGCTGCTGATAGGGCGCGAGATCCGCGTAAATGGGGTCGTCGTGATCGAGCACCTGTATCTCCATGCCGTCGTATGCGGCATCGGTTCCGATGTTCGTGCGCACTCCTATGCCGTTGTTCATGCCCGGCTGCGCGAAACAGAAGTCGAAGCGGAACACGAAATCGCTGTATTTCTTGTTGGTGTAGAGGTTGCCCGATCCTCCGTACGCCGCGGTAACGGATATGTTGCCGCCCTCCGGCGTGTAGTTCTTCTTGTTCCCCTGCCATTTTTCAAGCGACCGCCCGTCGAACAGTACTTCGAAGCCCTCTTTCTCCTCTTCTGGTGAGAGCTGGAAGACCGGCGTGGAGGGAAGCTCGCAGATGTTGAAATCCCTTATCTGCACTTCGCCCGAATCGACCGCGAGCCTTATCCCGCCGACCGCCGGCACGCTCTCCGCGCCCGACGCTTCGGTAAGCGGGACATTGCCCGCCATTTCCTCGCCGTTGGAAACGACGAAGATGCGGTCGTCCACCACTTTTATCTCAAGCGTATTCCATTCGCCGGGGGCGTTGACCGCCGCGGGCTTCTTGCTGCCGATGAACTCGACGGCGTTCCCCCGCAGGGAAATGACCGGCACATCGCGCAGGATCACGGTCGCGTCCGCCTCGCCTTTCCAGTCCGCCGTAATCTGGAAGTTCTCATGCCGCCCGCCGTACGACAAGCTCTCGCCGCCGGCTTTCGCCACTGCGGAGTTTTGCGAGAGAGTGAACCCGTTCTCGCCCGTCTTCGCAAGCATCCCGTTCACGTCATCGATGGCGTAGCCCGCATCGGCGTCGCCCGCGGCCTTGTCCTTGCTGAATACGGCGATTGAATTCTGCAGGGCCGACCTGACGCCGCCGCCTCCGTTCAGGTTCCCGTTCCGCGAAATCACGCTCCGCACGACTTCCGCCGCAGCGCGCGCGCAGGCGGCGTTGTCAAGATTGCCTGCCGCTACCGCGAGAGCCTGCACCGTCCCCGTGCCGCCCATGTCGGCGAGGATTTTCCGCGTCTGCGCGTCCGACGGCCGCAAGTCGAGCGCGGCGCGCAGCATCTGGTATTTGCGTACGGCGTTGGCAGGCGTGCCGCCTGCAAGCTCGAGGTAGCGGTCTATCGCCTTGCTCTTGTCCCCGCTTTTCGCGTTCTGCGCCATTTTCAGGAGAATCGGAAGCGCCTCGGGGCTGTTCACCCTGAGCATTGCGGCCGAAGCAGCCTCTTTCGAGCCGTCCCGCGCCATGCCTTCCCCGATTGCGGCGATGGCATCGTGCGTACCCGCCTGAGCCAGAAGCCGGTAATAGTATTCAGGATGGGGGGACTTCTTCATGCTGCCGCTGAAGCGTTCAAACTGCGTGTCGGCACTTTCCGCGGCAAGCGCGTTGCAGGCAGCCTGCTGCAGCATCTCGACGGATCCGCCTTGCGATTTGTCGAGCATAAGGCATATGTCATCGTAGACTTCGGGCGATGCCACGCCGGCAAGGGCCGCATAGGCCGCTTTGCTTACCGCCGTATCCGAAGATCCCGTCAGTTCCGCCACTTTCCCGTAAGCCTCGTGAATGTGGCGCGTTCCGGCGATATTAAGCGCGGGGACAAGCGTTCCAGCGTCTTCGCCGCTGTTCAGGAGAGCCGTAATCTTGCTGTTAATCCTGCCGTTGAACGCGAGCAAGGCGGCCGCCGCCTGTTCCGAGTGCGCTCCGCTGACTTGCGCGATTAACGCATCGAGCATCGCGTCCCCTCCAATTTTCGACGCGGCGAGCATGGCTTCGCAGGCAAGCACGCTGTCAGCCGAGGTTACGGACTCCAGTACGGCTTTCTCGCCCGCTTTTGCATGGTTGTTCCCTATCCAGCGCATCACGTCAATCCTCGCCGGAGCGGAGAGCTTGCCGAACTTGCCGGAGACCGCTGAAAAGATCTCTTCGCCGCAATACTCCGCGCCGCAGGCAAGCGCCGTATTGCGGTATTGGGGGTCTTTGTCTTTCAAGGCGGCGAGAACGGCTTTCGCTCCTGCCGCGCCCGCCGTTTTGAGTGTCAGGTTCAGTCCTGCGCAGCGTACAGCCGGGATTTCGGAGCCCGCAAGGGCTTTCGCCCCTTTCTGTACAGTATTCGGGTCGCCCGTGATGTTTTCAAGATACTTTATGTATGCGTCAGTGGCAAACGTAGGATCGGGCGCGTAGCCTGTTTTTTCTGCGGCTTCCCTCAGAACTTCCGCCGACTTTGACGTGCCGGTCGTCGCAAGCGCGTTGTACACTTCCTTCAGCGTCTTGGCATCGCTGTCGCCCGTCCATCCGAGCAGCGCGTCCTCCACTCCCGTAAGCTTCCGCTCCGCGGTAATTTTCGCAAGAGCCAGATGCGGCAGGTTGGAGCTCTTGACGAGATCTGCAAGCTCCGTGTCGTTGCCGGGAATTGAGATGATTCCTCTTATTGCGGCGTCGCCGAGCTTTTCGTCGTTCATGTATTTCGAGAATACGGGCATGTCTTCTTTCGTGGCGCATTTCGCGAGCTGCGAAAGGAGGAACGCCTTGTTGTCCGGGTCTGCGCATTGTTCTATGGCCGTGCCGAGGCCTTTGCGTACAAAGCCGCGGTATTTCTCCCCCTTTGCGGTGGTGACAAAATCGGTTATGCCGCCGAGCGCGTATTCGAACACGGCGTTTTTGCCGCTCGCAGGCGGGGCGAGCCGCGAGGCTATCTGTATCACGCCCTTTTCGCCGGTTGAGGCAAGCTCTTCGATTACGGAGTTGAACGTTCCGGGTGATTTCGCCGGCAGCTGCGCAAGCCCGTCAGCCACTATGGTTTCGGCCGTGCGGTTGCGGCTGTCGGTCTGCGCCGTCATTTCCGCGCCGCAAAGCGATGCCGCAGCCGCTATCAGTATCAGATGTCTTTTCATGTCGTAGGCTTTTATTTTCATTTCATTACTGCTTGTTTCCAACTGTCGCTTCGTTTCACAGTTCCCATTCCCCGCGCATCGGCTGGCTGATAAGCGAATTCGCAGCTTCATCATCGATGAAAGTCTGTGTGTCGGGATTGAATTTCAGTTCCTGCCTGTTGAGGCGCAGTGCCGCCGCCGCCATGTTCACAAGCGTGCAACTGCGGTGCCCGTTGGTTTCGTTCAATGCGAACTTCTGGCGTGTGCGCACACATTCGAGGAAGTCGTCACGCTGCGGTTCTGGGTCGGGAAACTCTGCCAGCTTGTTCATAATGTCGGGTATGGTGCATTCGAAGCCTTTGTACACTTTCCCTTTCGGGCCTTCGATGTACGCCGTCTTGCCCTCGCTTTCGTAGCCCTCGCCTTCAAGCACTATCTGGCAGCCGTCGCTGTATGTGTAAGTTATCCTCTTCCATATCCCCACTGCATCAGGATGCTGCTGCGGCGCGTCCGCTTCCACTTTCACGGGCGAGTCGCCGTCCTTTCCGAGCAAGTACTGCACGGGGTCGAGATAGTGCTGCCCCATATCGGTGAGGCCGCCTCCGTCGTAGTCCCAGTAGCCGCGGAACGTTTGGTGAGTACGGTGGACATTATACGGCTTGTAGGGTGCTGGGCCGAGCCACAAGTCGTAGTCCAGCGCATCGGGCACGGGCTGCGGTTCGAGCCCCGTCTTCCCTACCCAGAAGAATTTCCATGTGAAGCCAGTCGTCCCCGACACTGTCACCTTGAGCGGCCAGCCGAGCAGTCCGCTGTCGACAAGTTTCTTCAACGGCTTCACCGTCGTTCCCAGCCCGTAGAAAGTGTCCTTGAAGCGGAACCATGTGTTGAGCCTGAAAACGCGGTTGTACCGTTTCACAGCCTCGACCACACGCCTGCCTTCGCCGATTGTCCTCGTCATCGGCTTCTCGCACCAGATGTCCTTGCCGGCTTTCGCGGCGGCGACAGACATCAGCGCGTGCCAGTGCGGCGGCGTGGCGATGTGCACCACGTCTACATTCGGGTCGCTGATAAGGTCGCGGAAATCGTGGTACGCCTTCACGTCCTCCTCGAATCTCTCCTTCGCCTGTTTCACGGCATCATCGAGATGGTTCTTGTCGACATCGCACAACGCCGTGAGCCGGTAGCGCCCGTCGCTCGAGAAGTGGTATTCGGAGCGCCCTATGCCC
Organism: uncultured Prevotella sp.; assembly: GCA_964560405.1. GTDB lineage: Bacteria > Bacteroidota > Bacteroidia > Bacteroidales > Bacteroidaceae > UBA6398. Next base: position 146 of record CAZLLM010000136.1, on the reverse strand, counting down.
CCCACCCCGATAACGCCCTTGGTAAGCTGGTCGCTCGGCGCGGTGAACCCGTTGCCGCCGAGCACCCTGCGCGGGACGATTGTGAACAATCCTATCCCGCCCATTGTTTTAAGAAAAGTGCGCCTGCTTGTTTTCATAGTTTATGA
>CAZLLM010000135.1:0-4904 GCA_964560405.1 uncultured Prevotella sp. | reverse complement strand
TGCGCCGTAAAGAGCGTGCGGCATTTCCGGCTCCTCGTCAGGCACTTTGCCTATGTCGTGCAAAAGCCCGGCGCGTTTTGCTTTTTTGGGGTTAAGCCCCAGTTCTGATGCCATTATTGCGCATAGATTCGCCGTTTCACGGGCGTGCTGCAAAAGGTTCTGACCGTAGGAGGAACGGTATTTCATTTTCCCAATTAAACGCACCAGCTCCGGATGCAGGCCATGTACGCCCAAATCTATTGCTGTCCGTTTCCCTGTTTCTATAATTTCGTCTTCCACTTGTTTTTTCACTTTCGCCACGACTTCTTCGATGCGGGCGGGGTGTATTCTCCCGTCTATGGTGAGCTGGTGGAGGGCGAGGCGGCAGATTTCCCTGCGTACCGGGTCGAAAGCTGAAATCACGATAGATTCGGGTGTGTCGTCAACCACGAGTTCCACGCCTATCGCCGCTTCAAGCGCACGGATGTTTCTTCCTTCCCGGCCGATGATTCTTCCTTTCATCTCATCGTTGTCGATATGGAAGACGGTTACGCTGTTCTCTATCGCGGTTTCTGTCGCGACGCGCTGTATTGTCTGTATCACAATCTTCTTGGCTTCTTTGTTGGCCGTCATCTTCGCGTCGTCGATTATTTCGTTTATATAGTTTTGCGCGTCGCTTTTCGCCTCGTCTTTCAGAGATTCCATGAGGTAGGCTTTTGCTTCTTCTGCGGAAAGGCCGCTCAGCTCTTCGAGTTTCTCGCGTTCTTTGAGCTGCATTTTCTGCAGTTCTTCCCGTTTTTGGCTGATTGCGGCCTGAGCCTGTTCGAGTCTGTTCCGCATTTCGTCTTGTTCCGCCTTTTTGCGCGACAGTTCTTCCTGTTTCTGCCCCAGGCTTATTTCGCGTTGCTTCAGTTTGTTTTCAATTTGGAATATCCGCTGGTTTCGAGCCTGTATTTCTTTCCCAAGCTCGTTTTTTTGGCTCAGGAACTCTTCCTTCACTTCCAGCAGCTTCTTTTCCTTTATCGCTTCGGCTTCCTTGTCCGCGTTGTTTATTATTTGTTTGTAACGGCCGGTTGTCACATATCTGAATATGAGGTAACCTATTCCGCATCCGGCGGCAAACGCTGCAATGACTGATATAGTCAAGACTGTTGTGTCCATTTTGTTTTGTTTTTATATATAATAATTTGTTTCCTTCTTTGCGGCACCCGCCGGCAAAGGCGCGGGGCAAGCCGGGAAGAAAGAGGGACAACGGGGAAGCGGGCAAGCGCGCTATTACGCGGACAGCGTGGATTCTATTTCCGCGGCTATGCTGCGCATGGCGTTCTCGTAAGGTTCTGTGTCGTTCCTTTTTTCGCTGCGCAGCAGCTGTACGCACAGGTCGAGCATAGCCATGAACATATAGCGCCTTTCCTCAAGGTTGGGGAAATGCTCTTTGTATAAGTTCAGCTTATCGTTAATCTTACGCTCGGCGGCGCGGTAGACTTCTTCCTCGCTGCGGCGTATCTTTATAGGATAAGTTTGGTTGTATATCCTTAGTTGTATAACGAACTTTTCGCTTGCTTCGTTCATCGTCTTGTCGCCTGCATCATACATTCAGCAATGCGATGCATTTGTCCACCTGGCGCACGAGGGCGTCGAACCGCTTCTTCGATTTCGCCGCGTCGCCGTTGTTTATCTCTATCATCTTGGCTGTCTTGAGGTTTTGGTACGCAAGTTCGAGGCTTTCTGTTTTTTCGCGGAGGCTTTTTATTTCAGCGTCTTTCTGCTCCACGGTTCTGGCGAGCTCATCACGCTGGCCGCGGACGGCCTCGTATTCGTAAATCAGCTGCCGCGCCCTTGTCTGGAACACCTGGATTGCGTCTCTGTTCTCTGCCGCCATTGTCGTTGTGCGGGTTGCCTCCGCAAAAGTATGAAATGTTTGCCTCACCTGCAAATCGCGTGTCTCTATTTCTTGCCCCCGTCATCGGCGTCTTTCGGCCTGGGCTCCTTTTTGGCGAGCATTATCAGCCGGAACACGTATTCGGTCATCCATGCCTGCGAGTACCCGAGCGAACGCTGGTACTTGCGTATGGCGAAGCAGGCGTTCCTCACGCCGCTGTCTTTCCACGTGTTCTTTGTCATGATGTCGGCGATTGTGCGCTGCGTCATGGCTTTTATAGTGCCTTTGAAGAACGAGGGCATGCGGAACTTCCATTTCATCACGTTGCCCATGAGCATCAGGAGGTCTTGCGAGAAGCCTTGGAACATGAACATGTAGTTGCGCACGTCGTTTACGCCGCGGCAATGCCGCTTTATGCTTGTGTCGATTTCGCGGAAGAAGGCTTCGTTCATGCCGTAAAGCTCGGAGAGCATCTTGCGGCAGCGTATCTTCTCGCCCTGCCCAAGGCGGTTGTTCAGCGTCGGCACGTGCAATGTCTGTTTGAACACCCGCAGATCGGGCAGCATGGCAAGGCTGGTTATGCCGAGATTCGCCGCCATCGCCGACTGGAAATAAACCCTTATCAGTGTCATGAAGTCTTCCAGGCCTCCCACGCGATGGCCGCCGGAAGCCCTGTCTTTTTTCCTGAATATGTTCGATAATACGCTCATGGTTTATGACTGTTGTGATTGTCCTCCTGAATGCTGCCGCAAAGATACGACAACAAAACGACTTACGCGGCAGCGCCCGGCCGCACGTTTCCACGTTCCCGCGCCGCCCGATTAGCGGCGGGCCCGCGTCTGCGCCGCGCTCAGTTGAAGAAATTCCAGGAGAGCCCGAATTTTATGGTCATCGGGTTTACGGGATAATGGGGGACGAGGAAGTACTTCCCCCCGCTGCCGCTTTTGTTCACGTGAGTGGCCATGATGTAGAACCTCGTGTGCTTAAGGTGCATGTTCGCGTAAACGCTGATAATCGGGTACGCGCCTATCTCGGTGCGGGCGTTTTTGTCTTGCAGCGCGAATTGCCCGATTATCGGGGAGTAGGTCGGCGCGTAATACTTTGTGAAGAACTTCACGTCGCCGCCGAAGCGTACGCTCAGCACTTTGGCTATCTTGAAATGCAGGTAAAGGTTTGAATAAGCCGAGAACTTCGGCAGCGGCAGCACGTCCTTGTCGCTGCTCGTGGAGCAGGCGAGCTCGTTCTCCCAGTTGAGGATGCCGAGGCGCAAGTCCTGGTTGAGCATGGCCTCCAGCACCTGTATGCTCCCCGAATGCTGCTCCGCGCTTACGCCGTTGGAGCGGAAGTTCTCCCCGGCTTCCGCCTCAGCCTCGGCATACGGCTGCTGGACGGCGGCGAAATACGTGTAGTTCTTCACGTTCTCAACGCTTACCCGCAGGCGGGTGCGGGTGCGGTTGTAGGAAAGCTCGCCTTCGAAGCGAGTCCTGAACTCGTTGCCCATGCCGTCGTTGTCCCACCATGCGTGCTGGGAATGGTAATGGCGGTAATAGAACGAGGGCAGCTCGCGGCTCGCGCGGGCGTGCAGGCTCAGCCGTATGGTGTCCTTCTTGATGGGGAGCGTAAGGTCGGCCTTGCCGTCAAGGGCGAACTGCCCGAAGTCGCCCCCCGTCGCCGCCGCCGCCGCTTCCGCCGAATAGCGCAGCAGCTTCCCCCGCGTGCGCTGCAGGCGCCCCCCCACAGTAATCCTGTTCTCGGTGTACGACTTGGAGGTGAGCCGCGTTTCGGGCAGCTTGAAGCGCATGAACTCATGCTGTCCGAAAACGCTTACGCCCGCCTGCGCCCACTTGTTGAAGCCTTCGTGCAAGTGCAGGGCGAGCGTGTTCGACACATTCAGGAAGTCCGTCTTGTCGTTCACCGAGTCGCCGTCGAAGTACTGGTCGAGGTAATAGCCCTGCCGCACCGTGTTGTTCACGAACTTGCGCGTGTCGCCGTCAATGCGCAGGGAGTGGCTGACGCTCGTTACCGGGATGAACTCGGACGTGTAGCGCAGCCGCTCTTCCGCGAGCCGTTTGAGCGAATCCACCTGCGTGGAGTCGAAGCGCGAGAGCGTGAGCGAATCGAGGCTTACCGTGTCATTGGGGTTCTCCACCACGTTGCCCTCCCCGTCCCTCGTGCGGTAGAACCCAAGGCTGTAACGGTGAGAGAAGAAAAGCGTGTTCGTGTACACCCTGTTCCATGCTTTGCTCAGCACCGTCGGGATGTCGGTGGAGCTGTATTTGTCAGGCAGGCTCTGAGGGTCCGTTATGTAAACGTCGCTTTCAACCCCCCCGTTCTCCCCCGCCTTAAGGTGGTTCGCGCTGAAATACAGGTGCGCCTTGTACCTGTCGCTCTTGTAGGAGCCGTAAACCGTCCCGTTGAACTCGGAAGTCGACTGGTTGGCGTAATACCCTCGCCCGTAAAGGTAGTCAATCTTGAAACCCAGCCCGACGTCCCTGCCGGCGTTTATGGCGAAGAGAGCCTTGATGCGGTCCTCGCCGTCCGTGCGGTCGCCGCATTCGTCATAAGTTATGTTCGTTATGGGCGAAAGGGTGTTCGTGAAGCGGAACTCGCCGGGCTGCCTGATGAAGAAGTCGAAAGGGTCGGCGAATATGAAGTCGCTCCTCGTGGGGCGGGACATGAAAAGGCGCGCCATGCGCGGCGAGCCCAGGTTCCCCAGCGTATTGTACCGCCCCGTGACGCCGTCCGTGAGGTTAGCGTTCTGGAACCCGCCGGGCATGGTGTCGGGCTCCGCCGCTATCGTGTCGCCCCAGCGCTCGTCCACGCGCCACACGTACAGCCTCGCCGGCATCTCCACCGTCCTGACAGAGTCGCCCGCCTCCGCGAAGTGGGAGCGCCCGCCCTCGTAACCGTCTATCCGGTTGCCCTCCATGTCGAACAGCTCCTGGGCGCCGGCGCGGCCGCAAGCCGCGAGGACAATCAGAGGGAAAAGCAGCAGACGTTTCATACAGCTGCAAAAGTAGCGATAAAAAAGGACATCGCGCAA
>CAZLLM010000134.1:0-4908 GCA_964560405.1 uncultured Prevotella sp. | reverse complement strand
TGATGCCGGGCGGCCTGCATGGAAAATCCGCGTTATTCCCTCGCGAAACGTTTTTATACGCCTGTATATTTGGTGCGTTTCGCGCAATGCCGTAAATTCGTGCCGCCTTTCCGCAGGGCGGCCGCCGCTCCGGGCCGAGAGCGGGAGGGTGCAGTCTCAACAAAAACAAACATCAGAGATGGAAAAGGAAAACGATGTCCGGGAAAATGAAAGCAACGCCCTGACTGGAAGTTTCAGCGTCAGCAAATTCATTGAGTTCCTGGTGATTTCGGCAGTTACAGCCATAGTTTGGAACCTGCCGTCGGAGGCTTTCGGGATAGACGGCCTTACGGTCGTACAGCAGCGCATTATAGCTACGTTTGTGTTCGCCATGCTCATGTGGCTCACCGAGACAATCCCGCCTTGGGCCACTTCTTTGTGCGTCATAACGATAATGCTGTTCACCGTGTCGGACAACAGCCTGCCTTTCTTCAGGGGCGGGGCGGGGGAGACGGGCGCGCTGCTGAGCTCCGCCGCCATAATGGCCACTTTCGCCGACCCCACGATAATCCTGTTTCTCGGAGGGTTCATCCTCGCCCTCGCCGCCACGAAATCGGGGCTTGACATCTACCTCGCGCACCATCTGATAAAGCCTTTCGGGAACAAGTCGGAAAACGTGCTGCTTGGCTTCATCCTCATAACCGGCGTGTTCTCGATGTTTGTAAGCAACACGGCCACCGCAGCCATGATGCTGACGTTCCTCACGCCCGTCTTCAAGGCTCTGCCCGCCAACGGGAAAGGAAGGATAGCCCTTACGCTTTCCATACCCGTAGCGGCTAACCTCGGAGGCATCGCCACGCCGATAGGCACGCCGCCTAACGTGATCGCCCTCAAATACCTGAACGACCCTGAGGGGTTCAACATGGACTTGGGCTTCGGGCAATGGACTGCCGTAATGCTTCCTTTCGTCCTTGTGATGCTGTTCATATCGTGGCTGCTGCTTAAGAAGTTCTTCCCCTTTACGAAGAAGACCATCGAGCTGCACATAGACGGCGACGTGAAGCACAACTGGCGCACAGTCGTTGTGGCTGTCACGTTCATCGTCACCATCCTCTTCTGGGTTCTTGACAAGCTGACGGGCATCAACTCCTACACCGTGGCGGTTATCCCCATGGGCGTGTTCGCCCTTACGGGGGTGATCACGGCAAAAGACCTGCAATCCCTCAACTGGAGCGTGCTTTGGATGGTGGCGGGAGGATTCGCCTTAGGCTTGGGGCTGAACGATTCCGGGCTCGCCGACGCCGCCATCAAGTCCATACCTTTCGGAGAATGGTCGCCAATAGCGATACTCGTTGTATCGGGGCTTATATGCTACCTCCTGTCGAATTTCATTTCCAACACGGCGACGGCCGCGCTCCTCATACCCATCCTTGCGGTTGTCTGCCGCGGCATGAGCGGCTCGGCGGACGCCGCAAGCAACTCCTCCGCAATAATAATCGGCGTGGCTATCGCCGCTTCGAGCGCGATGTGCCTGCCGATAAGCACGCCGCCTAACGCCATCGCGCACTCCACCGGGCTGGTGAAGCAGTCGGAAATGGTGAAAATAGGGCTTACAGTGGGCGTGATATCCTTGGTGCTCGGATACACCGTGCTTATCGCGGTCGAAAAACTGCACTTGCTTTGACAGCCGCGCCGCCCGCGCTCTGATATGGAATCCCGTGCCGTGCGGAAGCGCGGCGCGGGATTTCCCGTTCCGCGGCTCTTCCGCGCCGGAGGAAAGCATCCGGGTTTCCGGGTGAATTTGCAACATTCAACATAACAGAAGGAAAATGAAACCGCACACAAGAGAAGAAAAGCTGCAGGCTTTCGGGCGCATGGCGGATGTTCTCGACGAACTGCGCGAGAAATGCCCTTGGGACAGGAAACAGACCAACGAAAGCCTGCGCGCTAACACGATAGAGGAAGTCTACGAGCTGAGCGACGCGCTCGAGCGCGGAGACTCCAAAGACATCTGCGAAGAACTCGGCGACGTGCTGCTGCACGTGTGCTTCTACGCCAAAATCGCTTCGGAACAGGGGCGGTTCGACATCGCCGATGTCTGCTCGCGGCTGACCGCCAAGCTCATCTTCCGCCACCCTCACATATACGGCGGCGCGGAAGCCGGGACGGCGGACGAAGTGGAAACCAACTGGGAGAAGCTGAAGCGAAAGGAGAAAGGCGGGAACAAGACCGCCCTGGCGGGCGTGCCGCCAGCTCTGCCGTCGCTCATAAAAGCGTTGAGAATACAGGAGAAGGCAGCCCGCACGGGTTTCGACTGGAAACGCAAAGAAGAAGTGTGGGACAAAGTGCGCGAGGAGCTGTCGGAACTCGAGGCGGCCATGAAGAGCGGCGTCCCCGACGACCGTGAGGAAGAGTTCGGCGACCTGCTTTTCTCGCTGGTGAACGCCGCGCGACTCTGCGGCATAAACCCCGACAACGCGCTTGAACGCGCAAACCGCAAGTTCATCGCGCGGTTTGACTTCATAGAGCGGGAGGCCGCGTCCGCAGGCCGCCGCCCCGACGATATGTCCCTCGAAGAAATGGACGCGCTCTGGGATGAGGCCAAGCGGCGGGAGAAGCGGGAGTAAGGCTTCCCGCACGCCTGCGGCTTCGCGTCAGAGCGGCGCGAGGCCTTACTGCGCCATTATAGTATGGTATACTTTGCAGGCAAACTCCTCGTAATCATTGAGGATTACTGTCCCGCCAGCGGCTAAGCAGGGGTATTCGCGCTTCGAGAACTCCACGACGGGGCTGTTAATACGGTAATACTCCAGATACTCCTTTTTGGAAGACACGGTGTCTTCATCGGCTTCCGGCTTTATATGCACGACACATATAAGCGTCTTGTCGGGCGTGTGGCGAAAACGGCCTGTGTCGTCAAAAGAAAGGCGGACGTATTTCGTGACATTGCGGTCTGTGAATTCCTCCCACTTCAACAGCTCCCCCGTCCTCTTATAGTACGGCAATTTGTCCGGGATGACGAGAATCTGAAAGTACGGGCAATTTGCGGCTCTTATGTTAGCGGTTTCCCCAAGCATGTTTTCAAAATAATTGTTAGAGTTCTGCGAGTAATTCTGCATGACGAACTTGACGGCGATGCCGGCGCATTTCTGCGTGTCATTGTGTTTCACCGCAATATCCGCCTTCTTGTCTGTATACCGCCCCTCGATGCTCGCCTCGCGCCCGTCGCCGTAGCCCTGCGACTTTACTGTAAAGCCTGCGCCGAGCCTGCCGGCCAGGTCTTGCGCTATCGCGCCGTGAAGGGGCTTGAGCTTGGCCGTGCTACGGGAAGTTCCTATCAGGACAAAAGACGTGAAAGATTCACGCACTTTCTCCAAAAAAGCCTGGTTGGTCATCATGGCGTTTCTTCAGTTTGAATGTGATATTATAGTTTACGTACTGCTGCACGTCTTTCGAGTTGAACGTATAGTAACCGCCGCTCTTGTACTTCTTCAGAAGCCTGACGTACGCGGCGAACTCCCCGTTGATGAGGATGCGCCTTATGTCGTCCGGCGCGATGCCCGGCCCGCACGTCATGTAAAGCCCGCTGTACAGTCCGCGCCCCTTTCCCACAGGCTCTATCTTCAGGTCGCTCTCGTCGCGGAGCAAGGTGTTCACCGCTATCTTGTCCCTCCACACGTCGGCGATGGCCTGTGTCCTGCCGAACCCGTAGAAACCGGGGAACTCCGGCCGCCCTTTCAGAAGCCTGTCCTTGTGCCGGCGGAAATGCTCGCGCACCGCAGGGTCGGCGAGCGCGGCTTCGGGCGGCAGGAGCCTCCCCTCCCTGTCGTAGGGGAACAGGCACTTGCTCCATCTGCCCGTCGAGGCTTTCAGCACCTTGATAGTGATGTCCGAGTCGGGGACGCCGTCGCCTATGAACACGTCATCCGCCAATGTGGCGAAGCCGTTCTTCACCGTTACGTGCCGGGGGCATTCCCTTGTCTTTATTTCACGGAGCGCGCCGAGGCTTTCCCTGTCCGACAGGAAGAAGCAGGAGCCTATGCAGCATTCGTCCGTCGTAAGGCGGCAGACCAGCTCGCGGCGGCGTTTCGCGCCGTCGAAGGTGTAGTAGTCGAAGCGGCCGTCCCGCCGCCCGTTTTCGAACAAGGCTATCGCCGTGTACGCCGTAGCGTTCTCGAAAGGCTGGAAATGCCCCATGTCCACAATCGCGGCGAGATTCCGCTCCCTCATGACGTGCCGCCGCATATTTGCGCCCGCGACGCTGCTGAGCCATGAGCCGGGCGTTATGTAGCACAGCCGCCCGGCGGGGCCGAGCATCCTGAACCCTAACTCGAAGAACGCAAGGTACAGGTCGGTCATGCCGCCGTTGGCGAACCCGAACCGCTTCACTTCGCCGTAAGAGGCGTCGAGATTGTGCACGCGCACGTAGGGCGGGTTGCCTATCACGAAGTCCATCCTCCCGTCGAAGCCGCGTTCGGAAAGGGCGCTGCCGTTGCGCACGTCCCAGCGCACGCCCCCGATCCCGAACTCCCGCGCCGTCCGGCTGAGTCCGGCGGCGCACCGCCCGCAGGCGGCCTCGTCGGTGTCAATGCCGTGCAGGTACGTCTCGAGCCCCCGCCTTGCGGCGTCCGCGCTTGCGCCCGCCTTCCGCGCCTCCGCGCAATACCTCGCCGCCGCCTGTTTCAGGAAAGCGCCGTCGCCGCAGCTGTTGTCGATGATGTGCTTCCCGAGTATCGCGGGGCCGTTGTAGCCCGCGTAGTCCAGCATTTCGTCCGCCAAGTAACGCGGCGTGAACACCTGCCCCGTCTTTTTCGCATTGCCGTCTGTCCCCTTCATATCGGTCCTCCACGTTCGGCGGCGCATTCCGCCGCAATCCCCTCCGTTTTACGGCTCAAAGTTAAGGAACAACCATGACTCGCGCCGCCCGAA
>CAZLLM010000133.1:0-4914 GCA_964560405.1 uncultured Prevotella sp. | reverse complement strand
GGGATGCGGAGACCTGACATGAATGGCATTTCCGCGCAGGTCATGCTCCGATACGCCAAAATCCGGTCTTTGTCAGGACTACAAACTCCGCTACGGCTATAATGATCAGGACGCCCCATATTGCGAGCAGGCACTTGCCCCATTGCTTCTTATCCCTATATCGCAATCCTATCAGTTCCTTGCGTTCCTTGTCATACCTGATACGGCAAAACACAAAAGGGATAACAATGAGGAGGACACTCCCGAAAACCTTTATTATCCAAGGGATTCCGAACTTATTTACAACCGATAACAGGGGAAGGAAAAAGGAGCAGTACCAACACGTTGCAATTAACACAGTCCCATCGCCGGGAGTTTTTTCTTGTTGGTGAAACCTCTCCCCAACGTACCATATATAATCAATCATACCAGGTCTGAACTTCATGCCTTGCCCATAAAAGACCTTGATATATTCTTAATGAAGCCAGGCGCATGTTCCAAACTGCGTCAGGCGCAACGCATACGGATACGGGCGCGCTTCAAGACGCTGGCTCGCCCTGCCGGCGCTTCCGTCTGCGCCATAACGGCAGCGCGGTGGCTACCGCGAGGGCGAGGAGCATGACGGCCATCGCAGCGTATGCCGCGGCCTCTGTCGTTTCAAGCGACGCGGGATTGAACGCGAGCACGAGCGTGTGCCTGCCGGGCGGCACTCTCACGGCCCGCAGCACATAGTCGGCGCGCGCTACGGGCGCCGCCGCGCCGTCGGTCTCGGCCGTCCAGCCGGGGTAGTACACTTCGGACAGCACGGCCACGCCGCCGTTTTCCGTAGCCACGTCATACGTCAGGCGGTTCGGCTCATAAGACACGAGGCGTATCGTGTCGCCGGCCTGCCGCCGCAGCTCCGCCGCGCCGCCGAGCGCCCAGGCGAAGTCCTTGCCGACTACGGCCACGTTGCGGCGGTCGATTTCCTGAAGCGTCTCCATCTCCTCCTTCGCGCTCGCGGCGCAGACCACCCTGCCCACTAACCATGCGTTGCCGAAGGCGTTAGGGTTGGCGAGCGGCATCGTGCCGCCCTGCCGCGTGGGGAGGATGAAATACTTAGCGTTGAGCATGTTTATAGTGGGGCATACCGAATCGGCGGCGAATGCGGGGCTTCCTGCGGCGAGAGCCGCCGGCAAGGCCTGCCTTACCGCCTGCATTTCAGGCGCGAGGCAGTTGGTTATGATGTCCTGGTAACGCCCGATTTTTGCGGCGTGGTATCCGCCCACGCTCTTGTGCCAGACGGAGGTCTCGTTCTCGTTGAACGTATCGGAGGCGAAATTGAGCACGCGGTAGTCGGGCGACTTGTCGCGGAGTATGGCTTTGTCTGTCTCGCTCATGGCAAGCGCGCCGTCGCGGCTGTCGGGCTCTCCGAACATGCTGTCGTTGAGGTAGCGGCGGTTTACCTGCCACATATCGGCCAGGCACAGCGCGATGCAGGCCGCTGCAATATACGCGGGGCGCACTCTGCCCGTGCGGCAGACGAGCAGCAGCGCGAAGCCTGCGGCCACTACGAGCAGACTCCGCCAAGCGTCGGCGGAAAGAATGGCGTGCCTGATGGCGGTGACACTGCCGGCGTAAGCGTCCGTAAGCCCCGGCCCGGCCGCCTGCCGCAGGCTGTCCAGCACTCCGCGTTCGGCTGAGGTGAGGCAGTCGCCGAAGAACGCGCCCGGCGCTATGGCGAAAAGAAGGCATATGCCGGCCACCGCCCCGGCCGCGGCGTACAGCGCCCCCGCCCTCTCGCGCAAGATCGCGGGGGAGGCGAGTATTTTCGCAAGACATAACGCCGCGAGAAGGGGTATGGCGAACTCAGCCACCACAAGCGCCGAAGAGACTGCGCGGAACTTGTTGTAAAGCGGGAAATGGTCAATCATCCAGTCGGTGAACGCAGGGAAGTTATGCCCCCACGAAAGGAGGACGGACAGCACGGCCGCCGCCAGCAGACCCCACTTCAGCGGGCCTTTTACCAAAAAGAGCGACAGCACAAAGAGGAAGAACACGAAAGCGCCCGCGTAGACGGGGCCCGCCGTGCCGGGCTGCTCGCCCCAGTACTGCGAAAGCCCCGGAGTCGCCGCGCCGAGCTGCCCGTAAAGCTGCTGGAACGTGCGAATGTACTCCCCGTAGCGCGGGCTGTCCATCGCTTGCGCATTCTGGGGCAGAGCACCGCTCGCTCCGCCCTTGACGGCCGGCACGAGGAGCGTCCACGTCTCGCCTATCCCATAGCTCCACTGCGTTATATACTCATGCGACAGCCCTTGCGCCGGCGCCGCGCCGTCCGCCGCCAGCTCGTTCACGCCGCGCATGGTGTGCCGGCTGTACTCGTATGTATGATACAAGTGCGAGATGTTCACCGCCATGCCGAGCAGCCCTGCCAGCGCAAATACGCCGGCTCCCTTGAAAAAGCGCGCGAGCCGCCTTTCCTTAACCGCCACAGCAAAGAAGCCGAGCGACATGAGCGCGATGACGAACAGGAAATAGTACGTCATCTGCAAATGGTTGGACAGAATCTGCCACGCCACGAAGAAAGCCGACATCACACCGCCCCACAAGTACTTTCCGCGGTAGCAAAGCGCCATCCCCGCCAACGTCGGGGGGATGAAAGCGAGAGTAAGCAGTTTCCAGATGTGCCCCGCGCCTATTATAATGAAGAAATACGACGAGAACGCCCACGCCACCGCGCCGAACACCGCCGCCGGAGGCCTTGCTCCCAGCGTCCGCATCAATATGTAGAACCCCAGCAGGAGTATGAACACATACATTACGCATCCGGTCAGCCCCAGTTCGTACACCCTTTCGAGCGCGGCGAGCAGGTTGCGGGATTTGTAGCTCGGAGCTATCTGGTATGTAGGCATTCCTCCGAAGAGGGCGTTTGTCCAGCGTGTCTCCTCGCCCGTGCGTTCAAGATACTGCATCCTTTCGCGCCCGGCGCCTATCCCGGCCTCATGGTCGCTGCCCGTAAGAACGAGGCCTTGCGTCACAGGCGTGAAGAAGTATGCGAAGCCGAGCAGGACGAAGAACGCTACGGCGAGCGCGTCGGGCAGGACACGCTTCACGAGCACCCGACCCGCGCACTTCCGCCTCCCAGCGGCCGGAATGCTGTCATGTTGCTTGCTCATTGCGTTGTTTTTTTTGGCGTGTTGCCGCGGCTGCGGCGAAGCGGCGGTTTCCGATTACCAGCCGCGCCGCTTTCGGACGGTGGTTAAAGTCAATACCTGTAATGCTCTGCCTTGTAGGGGCCCTCGGCAGGGATGCCGAGGTAGTCAGCCTGCTCTTTGGTAAGGCGCGTAAGGCGCGCGCCGACGCTTGCGAGGTGCAGCCGCGCCACTTCCTCGTCAAGGTATTTGGGCAGCCGGTACACGCCCGTTTCGTAATGCTTGTTGAAAAGCTCTATCTGGGCGAGAGTCTGGTTCGCGAAGGAGTTGCTCATCACGAAGCTGGGATGCCCTGTCGCGCAGCCGAGGTTTACGAGCCGCCCGTCAGCGAGCAGCGTTATCCTGTGCCCGTCGGGGAAAATGTAGCTGTCCACCTGCGGCTTTATATTCTCGCGCCTCACGCCCGGCAGCTGCTTGAGAGCCGCCACTTGTATCTCGCTGTCAAAATGGCCTATGTTGCAGACGATGGCTTCGTCAGGCATCTTTTCCATGTGTTCTGCCGTGATTACGCTGATGTTTCCCGTGGCGGTTACGAATATGTTCCCCCGCGGGGCGGCATCGTCCATCGTAACCACTTCGTAGCCTTCCATCGCGGCTTGCAGGGCGCAGATGGGGTCGATTTCGGTAACGAGCACCCTCGCGCCGTAAGAGCGCAGGCTCTGGGCGCAGCCTTTGCCCACCTCGCCGTACCCGGCCACCACCGCCACCTTGCCGGCAATCATAACGTCTGTGGCGCGCTTTATCCCGTCAGCCAGCGACTCTCGGCAGCCGTAAAGATTGTCGAACTTGCTCTTCGTTACGCTGTCGTTGACGTTGAACGCGGGGAAAAGAAGCTCACCTTTTTCCATCATCCTGTAGAGGCGGTGGACTCCCGTCGTCGTCTCCTCGCTCACACCGCGTATTTCTTTCGCTGCGCGCTGCCAAAAGCGGGGGTTCTCCGACAGCACGCGCCGCAGTATGCTCTTCAGCTCCTGCTCGTCGCCGCTGCCGCTCGGCGTGTCAAGCTCGGCGGGGTTTTTCTCCGCTTTCGCCCCGAGATGCACCATAAGCGTCGCATCGCCCCCATCGTCCACTATCATGTTGGGCTTTTTCCCACGAGGGAAGTTCATCGCCTGCAGCAGACACCACCAATAATCGGCGAGGCTTTCGCCTTTCCATGCGAACACCGCCGCGCCCATTCCGGCCGCCGCCGCCGCCGCGTGATCCTGCGTGCTGTATATGTTGCATGACGCCCAACGCACCTCCGCGCCGAGTGCGATGAGCGTCTTGATAAGCACCGCCGTCTGCACCGTCATGTGCAGCGAGCCCGTGATGCGCGCCCCTTTCAGCGGCTGGAGCTTCTCGTATTTCGCGCGCAGAGCCATAAGCCCGGGCATCTCGTGTTCGGCGGCGCGTATCTCCTTGTTGCCGAAGTCCGCCAGCCCTATGTCGGCCACTTTGAAAGGCAGCGCTGAAAACAAAGTCTCTTCCATAATAATACAATGATTTTATTTTTAAGTGTGTCCCGGCCTTGCGCTTTAATTGCGCATCGTCGGTTTCTGCGCCTGCGAAGATAGCGAAAGGCTACGGGCGGGCAAAGCAGGCGCGGCCTTTTTTGACAACATTCCCTTTCCGCGCCGCGCCGCCCGTCTGTCGTGCAATCAATAGCGAAGCCTTCCATTATTACGACGAAACACGCTCAAATGCATATATTCCTTAAACATTCCGAAACTGTACCATTGAGGCTTGCGCAATCCCATGCCGC
>CAZLLM010000132.1:0-4914 GCA_964560405.1 uncultured Prevotella sp. | reverse complement strand
ACGTTGAAAAACAAGCGCGAAGCGTATGCGCCGCTTCGCCCCGCCGCCGTATCCGGAAGGCCTTGCTTTCCCGTCCAATATGACAGTTTAAGCAGGCATTTCCCCGCCCGATTCCGACGGGAGACAAAACGTTACCTAAAAGCGCCGGAATGACAGGGATGCCTTTCAAATTACTGACGGCTGAAAGGAGCGATTTAATATCTGTGCAATATTACTAATGCCCTTTTGCAACCGTAAATCGATATTTGAAAAACAACGATTTAATGCGGGTAATTCTGATTGGGATCAGGCGCATGGGTTATGTCTGACTTGACATCCCTTTCCGCGGATGCAGACGCACGGGGCGGGGCGCCTTCTCTCATCTTCCGCCTTCCACCAGTTCGCTGCCGAAATCAAAGCGCGGGCCTTCGACGACGTTCCCGCCCGGCGCGGAGCCGCCCCCGCCTGTGTCGCACCATGCGTAGCCATCCAACTCTTTGACCCCGTAAGTGCGGAAATAGTAGTCGACCGTACCCGACACCAAAATCGCCCGCCCCTTGTTCGCGGGGTTGTCTTCCAGATTCAGCTCGTCGCGGAAAACCGTGCCTTTCACCAATTTCACGGGCATGCATTTCTCAGGCTGGAGCTCGTCCTTGTCGTCCGCGATAATTATGTTGGAGTTCGAATTGTAAGGAGGGCTGAAACGGGCGTTCGACAGAGATGAGCCGGGGATAGCTCCCACGATATACCCTTTAATCCCCACGGCGTTAATAACTTCATTCTGTTCTTCTTCCGTTCCGTATTCGGCAAGGTACAGCGCCTGCGCCACAGTAAGGGTGTCCTGCATCTCTTCTTCTTCAGGAGGAGGCGGGTCGGGGACAGGCCCGTCTTCTTCCTGGCTGAAATCCGCTTTCCCGCAGCCGGCAAGAAGAAACAGTCCCGGCAGGAAAGCGAGCGCGAACAGCTTCCCGGCCTTTTCCGTGAGGCTCCTTCTGATGACGGCGGGCGCCGCCGCAAGCCGCGTTCCGATAAAGGGGGCTTCCTTCATTTACTGATGATTTAAGCCTGCCGCCAGGGGTATTTGCGCATTGCCGCCAGAAGCTTCATGTTGTCAGCGGGCGAGCCTACGGTTATGCGCAGGCAGTCCGCGCATAAAGCCATGTCAGAGCAGTCGCGCACCGCTATGCCGCAGCCGGCGAGATAATAGTATAGCGGCCGGGCGCCGCTGAAACGCGCGAGGAAGAAATTCGCGTCGGAGGGGAATACTTTGACGCAATAAGGCAGGAGCGACACGGAGTCCATAAGCCGCATGCGCTCGCCGAGAATGATGTTCACCCATTTATGCACGTCCGCGCTTCTCGCGGCAACCGCCAAGGCCTCGCGCTGCGAGAGGGCGTTGATATTGTAAGGGTATTTCGCTTTTGTGAAAAGGCCGGTGATCTCCCTTGAAGCGAACGCCGTCGCGACGCGCAAGCCCGCGCAGCCCCACGAGTTGGAGAGGGTGTTCAGCACGATCATATTCGGGAACCTTGCCAGCTCACTGCGGAAAGCCCTCTTCCGGGAGAAATCGGAATACGCCTCGTCAATTACCACTATCCCCTCGAACGCCTCCGCCACTTTGACTATCTCCTCGTAAGGCAGCAGGTTTCCGGTCGGGCTGTTGGGAGTGCAGAGGAAAATCAGCTTGGTGTTGCCGTCCGCCGCCTCCAACAGCCTGCCGGCCTTGAAGCTGAAATCGCTTTCAAGCCCGACCGCCCTGTATTCAACGGCGTTCATGTCAGCCGAAGCGCGGTATATTCCGCAAGTCGGCTCTACGGAAACGGCGTTGTCGCGTCCCGGCTCGCAGAATATGCGGAACGCCAGGTCCACGGCCTCGTGCCTCCCGTTTCCCACGAAGATGCATTCTTCGGGTATCTGCCTGACATCCGAAAGGGCCTTTTTCAGCTTGCGCTGCAAAGGGTCGGGATAGCGGTTCAACGGCGCGTTGTACGGATTTTCATTGGCGTCGAGCAGCGTTTCCCCGCTCCCCGCAGCCTCATTCCGGGCGCGGCCGTAAGGCCGCATCCGCAGAATGTTCGGGCGCACAAGTGTTTCCAGTGGCTTCATGTTCCGTTTGTTGTTGTTGAAACGGCATCTCCCGCGCTTCCCGCCCGCAGGCCTGCCGTTCAGGCAAGCCCCGCGTGCTGCCGCTTTCCGCAGAGGCCCCGTCCGTTTGCTGTTCCCGCGGCAGCCCCGCCTGTCGTTCCCTGTCCGCCGGAAACGGTGGAGTCCGGCCGCCGGAGCGGCTTTCGCGTTTGTGCCGCAAGCTTTTGCAAAAGTAGCATATATCGGCCGTTCCGCCGGAAGTCACGCCAAAGATGTTTTGAGGCATGACAGGGATTTTTTCAGGCGGCGCAGGCATGCATAGACTTTCAGCTTCACCGAGAGCTCCCTCAGGCTGCGGGCGGGCCAGTACGGAGGGCGCAGCTTCACCGAGAGCGGCAGCAGCGAGAAATCCATGCTCCGCAAGCATTTCCGCAGCAGCTCCCGTATCTCCTCCCTTTCGGCGTCCGAGAACGCCGCCATGTTCTCTTCAAAAAGCCGGTAATGCGCTATGACGTTCTTCCAGCAGTGCGTTTCCAGCGCCCGCAGCGTTTCCTTCTGCGCCGTCAGCTCCCTCGCCTTGGCGGCCAGCGTCAGGTTGGCTCTCAGGAAATCGAACCTGTGCGCGCCTATCTTGTGGGTCTCGCTCTCGTCGTGCTGCCTGTAATAATATGCGCCTTTCGAGAGGCACACCGTGCGGGCGGCCAGCAGGTGCAGGCGCGCCGTGCTGTCGTCGGTGTAAAGCCGGCAGGAGTCGTCGATGGGCATTCTCGCGTAGGTCTCGCGCCTTGTCAGATACACGCTGTGCAGCTTCCCCTCAACGCACAGCCTGAACGCCTGCGGCCCGTCCAAAATAGGGGGGGGTAGGCTTTCTGCGGCGATATAAGGCCTTATATCGTCTTCCGCATAGAACATCCGCAGATCCATCAGGGCAATGTCCGCGCCGGTGCTTTCCGCCGCTTTCACGGCCTCCGACAAGGCGTCGGCGGCGAGGAAGTCGTCCCCGTCCAAAAGCGCCACGTACCTGCCACGCGCGGACTTCACCGCCTCGGCGCGGCTTTTCGTCAGCCCCACGTTGCGCGGGTTGTCCCTGATGACGAAACGGCTGTCGGCAGAGGCGTACTCCTCCAGTATCCTCCGCGAGCTGTCTGTCGAAGCGTCGTTCACGCAAATGGCCTCAAAGTCCGCAAGCGTCTGCCTCCTCAGGGAATCAAGGCATTCGCGCAGGTATTCCTCTTCGTTGTACACGGTTATTATGACGCTTACCTCTGCCATACTGCCGCAATGTCTCATTTGCCGCGCCTGCGCTTCACGCAAGACGCGAGGAGGGACGGGGACACCCGCAGCTTCCTAACGCTGTAAGCCGCCGACAGGACGGACACGGCGCAGCCGGCGGCGCACTTCCACGCGCTGTGCCCCCCGCTGAACATCAATATCACCGGGAGGAGCATCCCGCCCTGCGCGAGGATGATCCTCAGCGTGCCCGCCTCCATCCTGAATCCGTAAAGCCTTCTGTACAGAATCAGCACGAAAGCCAGGTAGGCGAGGTTCGACGCGGTCAGGGCCAGCCCCGCGCCTTGCAGCCCGCGCAGACGATACCCCGCCGTCAGCAGGCATACGAACACGGTGTCGTAAGCCAGCTCCGTCAGCAGGTACGTCCCCGCATCGTTCCTCGCCAGCGGCAGGTATCCGACGGGCGTGACCACGGCCTTTATGAACAGGAAGCCCCCCGCGGCCACGCACATCCCGGCGGCCGGGGCGAAGTCGGCGGTGTAGAGCAGCCTCACTATGGCGGGGAGGAAAGTGAGGAACGCCGCAAGCATCGGCCCCATGAGAAGCACGCACACGTCAATCTGCCTGCACACGGCGGCGTTCCTCGCGGCGCTGTCGCCGCCGAGCGCGGCCAGCCTCGGGAAGTAGTCGGCGTCCATCGCTATGAATATGATGCGGGTGTACGAAACGCACAGTATGAAGCCGGAGGCGTAAAGCCCCACGTCCTCCCGCGAGCCCGCGGCGTTGATAAGCGCCCGCACTATTATCTCGGCCCCGCTCCCGGCTATCCCCGCCGCGGCGTAGGCGGCCCCGAGGAGCAGCAGCGCCCTGCCTTCGCGGAGGCGCCTCCATGATAACGTCCCGGCCGTCCAGGGGAAGTCCTTGCGCGTAGCGCGCAGCGCCGCCGCCGCAAGGACAGCGGCCCCCGCGAGCAGAGCCAGCGGCACCCCCCTCACCCCGAAGGCGAGATACGCCGCCACAGTCGCGGCGAGGGTGAGCGCCGAGCCCGCGGCGGACACGGCGGCCAGCTTCCGCAGCCTGCGGAAGCCTTTCAGGACCGCGGCCTCGCCCCCGTACACGGCCATCAGGGCCGCCACCGGCGAAACCGCGAGGAAGGCCGGCGCGAGCGAAGCGTCTTTGAACACGCGCCCGGCTATGAACGGGGAGAGCGCCGCGCAAGCGAGCATGCCCGCAACGCCCGTCGCGGCGCACCAGGCGCGTATAGCGCGGACGGTCTCGCCCGCCTTGCGCCAGTCGCCCGCCCCGCACTCCTCCGACAGCTTCCTCACGCCGCTGAACGGAATGCCGAGGCCCGTCGCCGCCGCTATGAATTCGGAAGTCCTGCCGAGTATGTCGGCAAGCCCCATGCCCGACGCGCCTATCAGCACGGCGGCGCACTTGTTCCTTATCACCGCGATGACGATGCTGAACCCCTGCACGCCGCCGAACAGCCCCGTGTATTTCAGGATATGAGCGTACCGGCCGCCGCCTCCGCCCCCTTTCCCGCTCCCAGCTCCCGTGTCCATCAGGCTGCAAAGATAGCCGTTTCAAGCCACAAGGCAAAGACGGCGGCAAGGCGGC
>CAZLLM010000131.1:0-4921 GCA_964560405.1 uncultured Prevotella sp. | reverse complement strand
CCTTAATGGCACTGTTCCGTTTTGAAATGTCTCTGAAATGTGCTTCCCCGCCACGTCCTGAACCGACAGAGCGGAAGCAGTATCGTGCTGCCGGATTACGCGGCGTCCGCGTCTTCGGCAGGCTTTCCGGCATCAAGCGGGCGTTCTTACTGTGAAAATATTTGCCTCAAAGCGGCTGCCGTATATTGCTTTTTTGTAATTTTGCAGGCTGATAATAACCAGTGTGCGCAAAACCTGCAAACCGTGCGCTAATGATGTCCCGTACATGGAATGATACTGCGGCGAGCGGAATACTGGAAACAGGCATCCGATGCGGAGATTCGCGGCACATTGCGTGCAAATCCCAAATGGCGGCTTCACAGCTGCCGCTTGTCTGGAAGTTGATAATAACATAAAAATAAGGAAGAAGTGAACACTTTAAGTTACAAGACAATTTCCGTTAACAAGGAACACGCGCAGAAAGAGTGGGTGGTGGTAGACGCTGCCGACCAAGTGCTGGGACGGCTCTGCACGAGGGTGGCAAAACTCCTCCGCGGCAAATACAAGCCTTCTTTCACCCCGAACAGCGACTGCGGCGACAACGTAATAATAATCAACGCCGACAAAGTGTGCCTGACGGGCAACAAATGGACGGACAGGATCTACTACACTTACTCCCTTTACCCCGGCGGACAACACACGCACACGCCTCTGAGCATATTCAACAAGCCGGGCGGCCCTATTAAATTAATGCGCAAAGTGGTGCGCGGCATGCTGCCAAAAAACCGGCTGGGGCGCGCCCTTCTCAAGAACTTGTACGTTTACGAAGGAAGCGAACATAAGCACGAGGCGCAGACTCCCAAGAAAATAGACATCAACCAGTACAAATAAAACAGCAAATGGAAGTCATCAATGCATTAGGCCGCAGGAAAAGCGCGGTCGCTCGCATATACGTAAGCGAAGGTACAGGAAAGATTACGGTAAACAAGAGGGACATCGCCGAGTACTTTCCGTCGTCCATCCTGCAATTCGTGGTAAGGCAGCCTCTCCAGACGCTTGACGCGGCGGAGAAATACGACATAAAGGCTAACATCAACGGCGGAGGCTTTACAGGCCAGTCGCAGGCTCTGCGCCTTGCGATAGCACGCGCCCTCGTCAAGATAAATCCGGAAGACAAGCCGTCGCTGAAGAAAGAAGGCTTCATGACCCGCGACGCGCGTGAGGTGGAACGCAAGAAGCCGGGACGCCCCAAAGCACGCCGCCGCTTCCAGTTCTCAAAACGCTAACCGGCCAGCAGGCGCAAATGCAGTTTAGTATCTAAACCGCCGCGATTCCTGCCGCCCGAAACAGGCGCAGAGAGGCGCAAGCACGGTAAGGACTACTCGGCGGTTGGTGCTTGAAAAAGCAACACAAAGAACGTAAACAAAACCAAACAAAAACAAATGCCACGCACAAATTTCGACACCTTGCTTGAAGCAGGCTGCCATTTCGGCCACCTGAGACGTAAATGGAATCCCGCGATGGCTCCCTACATTTTCATGGAGCGCAACGGAATCCATATCATAGACTTAAAAAAGACGGCAAAAAAGATTGACGAAGCCGCAGAAGCTCTGAAGCAAATCGCCAAGTCAGGCAAGAAAATCCTATTTGTCGCCACGAAAAAGCAAATAAAGGACATAGTGAAAGAGAAAGCCGAGTCCGTCGGGATGCCATACGTCATAGAACGCTGGCCGGGCGGAATGCTCACGAACTTTCTAACAATCCGCAAGGCCGTAAAGAAAATGTCGAACATCGACAAGCTCAAAGCCGACGGTGCATTCAAAAACCTTTCAAAACGCGAGAATCTTCAGATAGACCGCCAGAGAGCCAAACTCCAAAAGAACCTCGGCTCTATCGCAGACCTCACACGCCTGCCTGCCGCCCTTTTCATCGTAGACGTTTACAAGGAGAACATCGCGGTGCGCGAGGCGAACCGCCTCGGAATACCCATATGCGGGATTGTGGATACGAACAGCAACCCGACGAACATCGATTACGTCATTCCGGCAAACGATGACGCAGCGAAGAGCGTCGAAGTGATTCTCGAAGCGTGCTGCAATGCAATCAACGAAGGCTTGGAAGAGCGCAAAGTGGAAAAGGCTGACGAGGAAGCAGCGGCACAGCAGCCGGAAGAAGTTCCGAGAATGCGCCACCGCACATCGAAGACAAGGACGGACAAAGCCCAAGACGAAGCGGATGAAGCGGCAAGCATGACGGCTTCCGCGAGCGAAACGCCGTCAGAAGCCCCGAGAATGCGCCGCCGCATACCGAAGACAAGGACAGACAAAGCCCAAGACGAAGCGGATGAAGCGGCAAGCATGACGGCTTCCGCGAGCGAAACGCCGTCAGAAGCCCCGAGAATGCGCCGCCGCATACCGAAGACAAGGACAGACAAAGCCCAAGACGAAGCGGCGGACGAAGCCGCGGGCGAGGCTTCCGCAAATGAAACGCCGGCGGAAACCACAGAATAAGATTTTATCACCTATCAAACACGACAGGATATGGCAGTAACAATAGCGGAAATCACCAAACTCCGCAAGCTGAGCGGCGCGGGGATGATGGATTGCAAGAAGGCTCTCGAAGAGTCGGGCGGCGACATCGAGAAGGCTATGGAAATAATCCGCAAGAAAGGGCAGGCAGTGGCGGCGAAACGCTCCGACCGCGAAGCGTCAGAAGGATGTGTGCTTGTAAAAGCGGAGAACGGTTTCGGCGCGATAATCGCCCTGAAATGCGAGACTGACTTCGTGGCGAAGAACTCCGATTTCGTCAGGCTTACGTCAGATATAATCGACGCGGCGGTAGCTGCGAAGGCGAAGTCGCTTGACGAAGTGAAAAAACTCATGCTCGGAGGCGAAAGCGTTGCCGACGCGATAATCGCACGGAGCGGCATAACGGGGGAGAAGATGGAGCTTGACGGGTATTCGTACATTGAAAGCGGCAACATCTCCACTTACGACCACCAGAACAAGCACATGCTTTGCACGATGGTCGCCTTGAACAAGGCCGCAGACCCCCAGTACGGACACGCGGTGGCAATGCAAATCGCCGCGATGAACCCCATTTCAATAGACAAGGACGACGTTCCCGAAGACATCCGGCAGCGCGAATTCGAGATTGCGGCCGACAAGGCGCGTCAGGAAGGCAAGCCCGAAGCAATGATAGGGCGCATAGCCGAGGGGCGCATGCAGAAATTCTACAAGGAAAGCTGCCTGCTGCAGCAGGAGTTCATACAAGACGGCAGCCTCTCTGTCGCCGGCTACCTTAAGAAAGCGGGCGATGGCTGCACGGTAACGGCGTTCCGGCGTTTCACTCTGCGCGCCGAATAACCTTTCCGCATTCAGGGAATCAAGGGGCTGCTGTTCCGCAACCCCTTGATTTTCTTTCGCGTTTCCGCGAAATTGCAAATTTTACATTGCAAATAAGCGGCCAAGTCGGACTGGGGGCCGCTTTTTTGCTGAAAGCCAACGCCGTTCCCGTTTTTTCACTTACTTTTGCATCGTCTAACAAAGAAACGCTTAGCAATAAACGCTTCTTATCAAAAACAACCTAACATCATGTTACAAGAGAAAGCCGGAGAACTCGCAGGAACGATTTGGAAAGCGCTTGACCAAAACGGGGCGCAGACCTTGAAACAAATCAAAAAAGCTGCGAAAATCACTGAAAAGGACTTCTACTTGGGGCTTGGCTGGCTTCTTCGCGAAGACAAAGTCAGCGCAAAAGAAGCCGAAAGCGGCGAAACCACATTTGAGTTGAAGTAAGAACATACAAGACTCAGACTGTGAAACTTCCAAATACTTGCTTTGAACGCAGGCTTCAGTTCCGCGCAGGCAAAGCACGTATTTTTCAGCTTGAAAACGTCAATACGCATTCATAATCCTCTGACACAGACACCCGTTTCACCCAGTCCCGGCGAGGCTTCCCCCTGCCGGGACGTCTTTTTTTCACGGCCTCCCGCCGCCATGCCGCGCCGTGCGGCTTCCGCACGCTTGCCCGTATGCCGGAAAAGGGCTAACTTCGGAGCGCACAATCACAGCGGCGGGCTGAAACGCCGCGACAAACCGCAAATGATGGAAAACACGAAATCCCCCCTCACGCTGCTCAGGGCCGCGGCGCTGCTCCCCTTGCTCGCAGCGGCAGCCGCGCCGGCCCAAACGCGCGTCGCCATTTTCGGCGGCTCCGTGGCGCAGTACTTCAACGACCGCGGGGCGCAGGCCGTCCTCGCGGGCATGATGCCCGGCACAGAGTTCCATAATTTCGGCAAGGCGGGCGACGGGCTTTGCAAGCAAACGGAAGTCAAGGGCGGCAAGGCCGTCGTAGGAGGCATCCCGAAAGCCGTGGCCGAGCAGTGCGCCCCCGGCAAAGAGCCTTACGACATCTACATAATATGGTGCTCCACAAACGACATCTGGGGCAACCCCGTCGGAACGCCGTCAGACTTCACGGAAGAAGACGGCTTCGACGAGCGGAAGCTTGCCACCCAGTGCGGCGGCCTCAACTACTGCTTCCGGGAAATACAGCGCCACGCGCCCGAAGCGAGGATACTCCTGTTCGCCTCATTGAAGAGCTTCAACGATTCCTACGGATACAGCCGCACCGGCGCCGCGAAATACAGCCCGCCCCGCAGGATGTGCGACTATGTGGACGCGCAAGTCGGATGCGCGGAGCGCTTCTCCGTGCCGGTTCTCAACCTTTGGGCGGAAAGCGGCATAAACGAATACAACTTCAAGAAGCTATGCCCCGACGGGATACACCCTACCGCGGAGGCGTACATAGGCTTGTGCCCGCTTTTCAGGGATTTCATCTCGCGCTTCACCGGCGGCGACCCCCGCAAGGCCGAATAGCCCCTCTCCCCCACCCCGCGCTTCACCGGCAGCGACCCTTGCCATACGGCGGCAACGCCTCC
>CAZLLM010000130.1:0-4922 GCA_964560405.1 uncultured Prevotella sp. | reverse complement strand
ATAAATCAATTTGTTGAATGTCAGTAAATAAAATATTTTTAAGGGACGACTATATTATTGAATTCACGTTAATTTGAGTACGACTATGTACGATATATTCTGCATTATTTCGTATATATTTTGGAACGTATGGGGGACACTTGGCACAACACGTCTCATAGTCAGAGCAAAAACAAGCATTTCGGCCGCACTACCCCGACGGTATGGAGGTTTTGGCGTTTTGCGGATTAATCGATATTTTTGCAAGGATTACATGCAAAGAAACTATTAAGGAAAAATGAACAAAATACTCAAGAAAGAGCAGTTTTCCGAAAAAGTTTACAAATTAGTGGTTGAAGCCCCGCTCATCGCCCGCGCACGCAAGGCGGGGAATTTCGTGATAGTACGCACTGACACTCACGGAGAGCGCATTCCTCTCACCATAGCGGAGGCCGACAAGGAAAAAGGGACTGTAACCTTGGTCGTGCAGGCGGTAGGATACTCCACTATACGGCTTTGCGGCATGAATGTGGGCGATTCGCTCGCCGACATGGTGGGACCTTTAGGAAAACCGACCGACATAAGGAACTACGGTACAGTGGTATGCGTCGGCGGAGGTGTCGGCATCGCGCCGATGCTGCCTATCGTGGAAGCTCTTAAAGAGGCGGGCAATAGGGTTGTCTCTGTACTTGCGGGACGCACGAAGGAGCTGATAATTCTGGAGCAGCAAATCCGCGAACACTCGGACGAGGTGATAATAATGACCGATGATGGCTCTTGCGGAAGCAAAGGACTTGCAACTGATGGCGTTGAAAACGTCTTGAAAAGGACAACAGTGGACAAATGCTTCGCCATAGGACCCGCGGTAATGATGAAATTCGTTTGCCTGCTTACCGAGAAATACGGGGTTTCCACCGATGTGTCACTCAACACCATAATGGTGGACGGCACAGGTATGTGCGGAGCATGCAGAGTAACCGTAGGAGGGAAAACACGCTTCGTGTGCGTGGACGGGCCAGAGTTTGACGGTCACGAAGTGGACTTCGATGAGATGCTCCGGCGCATGGGCGCTTATCGCGAGGCCGAACAGGAAGGATTGCGGCTTCTCGGCGAAAAAAAAGAATGCGGAAGAAACGCCGCATGGCGCGTCAATCTGCGCAAAGCCGTAAAAACCAAAGATCGAATGCTTATTGAGCGCATTAAAATGCCCGAGCTTGCGCCTGATTACAGAATACACAGCTTGCACGAGGAAGTGAACCGTGGTCTTTCGGCAGAGCAGGCCATGAAAGAGGCAAGCCGCTGCCTGGACTGCGCCAACCCTGGTTGCGTAAAGGGCTGCCCTGTGAACGTTGACATACCCGGTTTCATCAAAAACATAGAACGCGGCGAAATACTCGAAGCCGCCCGTATACTTAAGACAACAAGCTCCCTCCCGGCGGTATGCGGCAGAGTCTGCCCGCAGGAGAAGCAATGCGAAGCACAATGCATACATCTGAAAACGGGCGGCAAAGCCGTAGCGATAGGCTATCTCGAAAGGTTCGCCGCCGACTACGAACGCGAGAGCGGACGCGGAGTCCTGCCAACACGCAAGGCAAGCAACAGGATAAAGGTCGCCGCTATAGGTTCTGGTCCCGCATCGTTGTCGTTTGCAGGCGAAATGGCCAAGCGCGGTTACGAAGTAACTGTATTCGAAGCTTTGCACGAAATCGGAGGTGTATTGAAATACGGCATTCCCGAATTCCGCTTGCCAAACAAGATAGTTGATGCCGAACTCGACAGTCTTGGCAAGCTCGGCGTGAGATTCGAGAAAAACTGCATTGTGGGAAAAACGATAACAGTTGAGGAACTCGAAGAACAAGGCTGCAAGGCTTTGTTCATCGGAAGCGGCGCCGGTCTGCCGAGGTTCATGGGCATTCCCGGAGAAAATCTCATAAACATCCTTTCTTCAAACGAATACCTCACACGTATTAACCTGATGGGCGCTTCACACAAGGAAAACGCCACACCCATTGTGTTTGGCAAGCGTGTGGCGGTAGTCGGCGGAGGCAACACGGCTATGGATGCCGTAAGAACTGCACTGCGCTTGGGAGCGGAAAGTGCCACTATAATTTACCGACGTTCCGAGGAAGAAATGCCCGCACGTGCGGAAGAGGTGAAGCACGCCAAGGAAGAAGGCGTAAAATTCTTGACGCTGCACAACCCTGTTGAATACCTGCCGGACGAAAAGGGGCGCGTTTGCAAGGTAAGGCTGCAGAAAATGAAACTTGGCAAGCCAGACGCATCGGGGCGCAGAAGCCCTGTTCCCATTGAAGGAGCAACAGACACTTTGGATGCCGATCTCGTGATAGTAAGCATCGGCGTTATGCCCAATCCGATTGTGCCTTCTTCAGTAAAAGGACTGGAAATAAGTGGGAAAGGGACTGTCGTCATAGACGAAAATATGCGCTCGTCCAAACCCGGTCTCTACGCAGGCGGCGACATTGTGCGCGGCGGGGCTACCGTTATACTGGCAATGGGCGACGGGCGGAAAGCCGCCGAATCCGCTGACGAAGCGTTGAGAAAAGCGAATAACTTAAATCAAAGATAATCGGAGAAGCTTGACATAATCGGAAATGGTGTCTGTACATAAAATTACCTATGATTCCCGTGCAATTCATTACAAACTCCTCCGAAAAGCGCACGCACTTGCAAAGCGCAGAAATGGCATTGCGGGGCGGTTGCAAGTGGATACAGTTGCGTATGAAGGACTATCCCGAATGTCGCAAAAGGGAAACCGCAGTCCAGGTGCTGGAATTATGTAAGAAGTGCAAGTCCGTTCTCATAATAGACGACGACGTAATACTGGCAAAGGAAATCGGCGCAGACGGTGTTCATCTCGGCAAAAAAGACACGCCCGTGAACGAAGCAAGGCGTATACTTGGACAGGGAATGATTATCGGAGCCACCGCAAACACTTTTGATGACATCGTGTCGGCCAAACAATCGGGCGCTGACTATATAGGATTAGGACCATTTCAGTTCACGAAGACAAAAAAGGGACTATCTCCCGTTTTAGGCCTTAATGGTTACAAAGAAATCATAAAACGAATGGAGCAGTCTTCCATAGACATACCTGTTGTTGCCGTCGGTGGAATAACCCTCAATGATGTCTCCTCGCTGATACACGCCGGAGTGAACGGGATAGCCGTCAGTGGAGCCATACTCAACGCCAAAGACGGGGCAAAGGAAATGGAAGCGTTTTTGAACATCACTATCTGACAAAACATGGACACAAAGATAAGCATAACCTATCCCTCGTCTGAAAAGGTTTACATACCTGGAAGCATACACAAGGAAATTAAGGTGGCAATGCGCAGGGTGAGGCTTACGCCTACTGTGATAACAAAAAACGGAGTGAAGACTTTCTCGGAGAACAGACCTGTTTACGTGTATGACACAAGCGGTCCTTTCAGCGACCCCTGCACGGAAACCGATTTGGAGAAAGGGCTTCCACGCATACGCGAAGAATGGATTGCCGAGCGCGGTGACACGGAGCGGCTTAGCGGCCTCACATCCGAATACGGCAGGAAACGAGCGGCCGATACTGCTCTTAATGACATTCGATTCAAACACGCTCCCTTGCCTCTAAGGGCGAAAGAAGGCCATCGGATAACACAAATGGATTATGCGAGACAAGGCGTGATAACAGCCGAGATGGAATACGTCGCAATCCGCGAAAACATGAATTGCGAAGAACTCGGTATCGATACGCGCATTACACCGGAGTTCGTGCGCAGTGAAATCGCAGCGGGACGCGCCGTCCTGCCGGCCAACATAAACCACCCTGAAGCCGAGCCTATGATAATAGGGCGCAACTTCCTCGTCAAGATAAACACGAACATTGGAAACTCGGCCGCATCGTCTGGAATACGCGAAGAAGTGGAGAAAGCCGTTTACAGCTGCAAACTCGGCGGCGATACACTTATGGATCTCTCCACCGGCGCGAACATCCACGAAACAAGAGAGTGGATAATAAGGAACAGCCCTGTTCCAGTAGGCAGCGTGCCCATCTACCAAGCTATGGAAAAGGTGAACGGTAAAGCCTGCGACCTTACTTGGGAAGTCTACCGTGATACCCTGGTAGAACAATGCGAACAAGGAGTAGACTATTTTACCATTCACTGCGGTATAAGGCGGAAAAACATAAAACTCGCGGCAAGCCGACTGTGCGGCATTGTAAGCCGGGGCGGCAGCATAATATCCAAATGGTGTACAGACCACGACCGGGAAAATTTCCTATATGAGCATTTTGACGACATCTGCGACATACTCGCACAATATGATGTCGCTGTGTCATTAGGCGACGGCTTTCGTCCAGGCTGCATAAGGGATGCCAACGACGCAGCTCAGTTCGCAGAGCTGGATACGCTTGGCGAACTAGTGGAACACGCCTGGTCTAAAAATGTGCAGGCTTTCGTCGAAGGGCCGGGACACGTGCCTGTTGACAAAATAAAGGAAAATATGCGATGCCAGCTCGCGCAATGCCACGAAGCCCCGTTCTACACGCTCGGCCCCCTTGTTACCGACATCGCGCCGGGTTACGATCATATCACAAGCGCAATAGGTGCAACGCAGATAGGCTGGTACGGTGCCGCAATGCTGTGTTACGTAACACCGAAAGAACACTTGGGGCTGCCCTGCAAAGAAGACGTGCGTGCGGGCGTAATAGCGTACAAAATAGCAGCGCATGCGGCCGATCTTGCCAAAGGGCATCCGGCGGCACAGGCGCGCGATGACGCGATGAGCAAAGCACGTTATGAATTCCGCTGGAAAGACCAGTTCAACCTTAGCCTCGACCCTGAAAAGGCGATAGAGTATTTCAAGGAAAGCGGCGGTGCTTCAAAGAACTATTGCACAATGTGCGGTCCAGACTTCTGCGCTATGCGCATAAGCCACGGCTTGAA
>CAZLLM010000129.1:0-4930 GCA_964560405.1 uncultured Prevotella sp. | reverse complement strand
CGCGGACGGTAAAGCAGATGCCGCAGGAAGAATGAGAAGAAGTCGCAGGCGGGAAACTGGGGAACTGCGAACAGAAGCAAAGGCGGGCGATGAGATTGCTGACAGAACAGAAATTTCATACGCTACCAGCGAAAGACGGCAACGCGAGACGTACGCGGGACACAGTGGCGGCGCGGGAAAATCCGTCCTCAATCCGCCGCGGAAAACGGGAAACCCGTGTGAGGGAACGGAAGGGCGGGGGCGGGCGGAAAAGCGGGAGGCACGCGGAACACGGCGGCAGTGCGGGGAAAACCGCCTTCAACCCGCCGCGGGAAACGGGAAGCCCGTGCGGGAAAAACGGGATGGCGCGGACGGAAGCGGAATGCGCACGAGCGAGAAGCTGGTGCGGGGGAGGGCGGCAAGGCGGAGAGAGCGGGCTATAAAACGGAAAGGCGCAGCCGGTAAAGCGGATGCCGCAGGAAGAATGAGAAGAAGTCGCAGGCGGGAAGCTGGGGAACTGCGAACAGAAGCAACGGCGGGCGATGAGATTGCTGACAGAACAGAAATTTCATACGCTACCAGCGAAAGACGGCAACGCGAGACGTACGCGGGACACAGTGGCGGCGCGGGAAAATCCGCCCTCAATCCGCCGCGGGAAACGGGAAACCCGTGCGAGGGAACGGGTAGCATACGGACGGAAAACGGGCGCGGGGGCGGGCGGAATAGCGGGAGGCACGCGGAACACGGCGGCGGCGCGGAGAAAACCGCCTTCAACCCGCTGCGGGAAACGGGAAGCCCGCACGGGAAAAGCGGAAAGTAACGGGCGGGAACAGAAAACACGCGGGCAAAAGACGGGCGCAAGGGCGGGCGGCAAGGCGGACAGGCGCGGGCGGCAAAGCGCGGCATCGCAGGAAGAAAGCGGAGAAGCCGCAAACGGACGGGCGGGATGGAGACGGCTGCGGCGGGAATGTCGCGCCGTGCCGCCGCCGCGAAACAGGCGCAGAGCGGAGCGGGTGCAGGCGGACGGCTGTATCGCCGCCCGCGTCCCGCCCCCTCGTCCGTTTGCCGGCGTTCCTCCCCCTCCTTGCCGCGTGAAGGAGGGGAAAACAGTATGAGCGGTTCGCCGCCTTGCCTTGACCCGGCTGATTGGGGCGATACGGCACGGCGACACGTCAGGAAACAACGGCTGAAGCCGTTCAGAAGACCTGCCAAAGACAGATGATGTCTGAAATCCACTATGATATGACACAGGCTGGACTTTGTCTGTAAGTGTCTCTTTGAGACCTGTGAAGCAATAGCGTCAAATCAATGTAAATTCCGGAGTTCCTTGTACAATCCCGCATCAAAGAAGCCGTCCTTTGACAGTCCGTGAAATGGACGGCTCTGGCCGTCTTCCGTTCTCCGCCCTCCCCGATACCCGGCATGTTCATCTTCTACGACAGCCGGCGCATGATAACCGCCGGCATGGGATGCCGATAACTCAGACATGTCCTTACACCCAGACGACACCTGCCGCCCGCCAGACCCGCGTCATTTCCGGCAGTGACGAAATAATGTTGTATAACCCAGCGCGCCCACTGCCACGCAAGCGGCTTGCGGGAAGATGTCAGCGCCTGCAGCCTGTCTTTGGTTTATGGAATACGGCGTTTGCTGCACCGCAAAGAGGAAATTTACCGTCAATCCTTAATTTGGCAGTTCTTAAACGCGGCATTATTCCGGCAATTACGTATTTTTGGAGGAAATTCGCTGTATCAGTACAGCTCTCAATAATATTAAGTCGTTCCAAATTAATAAGCGTCATGAAAAGAAAAACAGACAACACGGTTATAACATGGCTGCTCGCCAGTGCCGCAGGCTTGCTGCTTGCCAGCTGCAGCGACGACGTAGACGAATCGAGCTTATATGTATTCAAGGGCGAGATGGTGTCGACATACCTTACCAACAACAGCGACGACTTTTCCAAATACATAAGCCTCGCGAAGAGGACGCACCTCAGCCCGAAGTCGCAGTCCACTGTAATGGATCTCCTTTCAACACGCGGAAACTACACGTGTTTCGCGCCTCGCAACGACGCTCTTCAGGAGTACGTTGACAGCGTCATGGACACGCCGGACTATCCGATTGAGCATCTGGACGACTCAACCGCGGCATTCATAGTGAAGAACAGCATCATTGACTCTGGCGATAGGAAAGCCTACGAAACCATTGACTTCACAGAGGGCGCGCTTGCGTACAAGAACCTGAACGACAGATATGTCACTGTGAATTTTGACACCCTGAACGGGAAAGTCGCGTTCGTCATCAACTCCGGCTCCCGCATCACGGACGCAGACATTGAATGCGAGAACGGCTACGTGCAAGTGGTGGACAAAGTAGTGTCGCTCTCGTCCGACGAGCTGCCAGCCCTTATCGGTCAGGCTTCCAACATGAAGATTTTTTCGAGGCTGCTTGAGGAGACAGGCTGGGATGACAGGCTCAAGGACTATCTCGACTACGATTACGAGTATGACCATCCGGAATCCGGATACGGCCACCGTCTTGACGCAAGCCACATGGTTGCCCCATGCCCCGAACACAGGCGCTTCGGCTACACGGCTTTCGTAGAACCGGACAGCGTTTATGAAAAGGAATGGGGCGTAAGTATAAGCGTTTCGGAATACGGAGCCATAGAGAACTGGGACGATGTAAAGCGCATAATAGAGGAAAAGTGCGCCGGCGTGGACGTTTACGCCCAAACATCAACCGCCGCAGGCAATCCGTCAGACTGGACAGATCCCGACAACGTGGTGAACCAGTTCGTGGCATACCACCTGACGGGTACGCAGGTGGCCTACGACCTGCTCGTGATACACATGAACGAAATAGGATACTCCTACACGAACTCCAGCAAACTGTCGCTCAACGTGACACGCAACTACCAGAGCATGGGCAGGCAGTGCCGCCTGTTCAGCATTACTGAAGGCGAAGGAACGCTGGGCAAGCGCCTGAACCGCTATTCAAGTTATGACGCCGACACTTACGAGGAGAAAACGGTATACTCGGAGGGCATGTTAGTAAGCGCTTCAAACGGCGAGCATTCAAACAACGCGCTCAACGGTTTCTATTATCCCATAGACAAGATAATGGTATATGACTCCTATGTGCGCGACAACGTAATGGGCGGACGGCTTCGTTTCGACCTTACCGACTACATGCCCGAAAGCGGAGCTAACGATTTCGGGAATCCGCACATGTACTTGGAAGATCACAACTTGCCCAACGGCTATCTCTCAAAAGTGGTCAAAATAACGGAAGAGACATGGCAATTGTGCCTGAATGAGAACATTCCGCAAAACTGGGTAGACATAAACTGCAACGAGCTGCTTTTCTTAGGACAGTACGACTTCACGCTTGAACTGCCGCCAGTGCCCACCACGGGCACTTACGAACTGCGCTGGGGGCTTTCGAATGCCGACTGGCGAGGGCTGTGCCAGGCATACTTCGGAGAGGAACCAGACAACCTCCCCGCCATCGGCCTGCCTTTGGATATGCGGCTCATGTACACTGCACCTGCTATTGGATGGGAGGAGGATGACCTGGAAGATCCGCAAGTGGGGATAGAGAACGATAAAGCCTTGCGCAACCGCAACTATATGAAGGCGCCAAAGCTGTATGGGCTTCTTAATGGTTCAGGGGTTACGCGTTCGCTTCGTGAGGGTAACGGCAGCAATATGCTGTCGCTGCGGTATATCTTATACCGCGGCACTCTACAAGCCGACACCAAGTACTACGTGCGCTTCAAGAACGTGCTGACCAATCCTATAGCGCAGTTTTTCGCGGATTATTTCGAATTAGTGCCCAAGTCTGTTTACGACGGTGCGGAATCCGAGAACATCTGGTAGGCGCATACCGCTATGAAATCCATCGGAACTTTTTTACCTCAAAGCATCACGCCGCTTGTAAGTTAAATTCACAGGCAGACTTTGAGCGCGTATCCTCACAGCATACTCATCATCCGCCTCATGACAGAGGAGAATGTGCTGTTGGCCGTGCCTTGTATGTCTCACCTGCGCAATGTCCTTAAGTCCGTTGTTGGCAGTCTCAACGACAGTGCTTTTACAGGGCGGTGCCTTGTATGGAGCGGTAGTCGGCGTTCTTTTAATGACGCTTTTCAGCCTGACCGTAAGCAGTATTCCGCCCGCGGGAGCTGCTTTTGAAGTGGTTCTCCTCCCCATTTCCGCGCACCTTAGTCCGCGGCAGGTCTGTCGTACTCTATAAATCCAGCGTATCTCAAAGGTCTCCGGCCGTCTGCATTTCCCAAAGTCCTCATGAAGCCCAGTACCCCATTTCCACATTGCATATCCAGTGTAAAGATGTGGTCAAAGCTGAAGAGCCATCCCCGCCGGACATTCCCGCCTCACCGTGCAGTTCCCTTGAACGTATAATGGATATGCGTCTTTTGGTTTTCGCGCACCCGGAGCGGGGTGCTGTCTGCGAGGAGAGATTCGTCTCGATTCCCGGACAGGACTTTTTGACAGGCGACTACATAATTTAACCTGGTTTGGCAAAGAGCTTAGTTCTGAAGATCCTATTGCCTTAGCTCGAAAAAACGGCATTGTATTAATGTTTTCTTTGCAGATTGTGACGAAATTTTCGTCTTTGCTTTGCGGGAGCGGGGGTGCGGACGCTTTCAAGCTCCCGGCATATCCTGCGAACCCTATTCAGTGCCGATACAAGGCTCACGACAAGCAAGCGACCGATTGGATGGAATACAAGGCTTTCCAAGTACGCAGGCAAAGCAAAGCGGCGCTACACTCCTTCGGACTCAACCGAATATAATCGGCGCTATAATCACACCCGCACGGTCTGCATTTATAATGACGGGGTCTTTCATAAGCCCGCTTTTAATCCGTTCCAGGCTTTTGCATTTCGGCTATCCCATATCTCACTGATTTGAGGCTGTATATGACAA
>CAZLLM010000128.1:0-4952 GCA_964560405.1 uncultured Prevotella sp. | reverse complement strand
ACACTCTTATATGAGAGTTGACATGAGATTATAAGAGAGTTGGACAAGCCACCGCTAACGGAGAAGCAACGGCATACGGTTTCCGCACACCGCCTTGGAACCGCCCGGAAGACAAGCCTGCGGCAGGATTAACAGGCTTTCCTCCTCCGGTGCTTCCCCTCCTTCGGCGAAAAAAGCCCCCGCGGCATCAGCACCGCGGGGGCTTGCGTTCCGCTAAGAATATCCCCTTACTTTACAAGGACTTTCTTCTTGCCTACAACGTACACGCCTTTCGCAAGGCCGGCGACCGCGTCTCTGCGCGCGACACCGCGGCGCACGAGCACACCGTCTACGCCGTAGACATCGACAAGCTCCGACTGGTCTTCAACCGCCACAGTCTGCTTGACGCCGTTGAGCATGCCGGAGCCTTTGACATAGACAACCTTGTCAACCTGCTGCGCGTTTTGCTCCACGAGCCACGGGACGAGAACCGCCCGCTGGCAGTCTATGAGAGTGTTGGCAGGCTCGTCCGCAACAGAGTCTTCAAGGAAGTACCCGTAGTGGTCGGCCGGAGTCCGCATCTGGTCAAGACATCCGACGAGTCCGTTGACCGCGTCTGCCGTATCCCTCACCTCGGAGTTCATGACCGCCTTGAACGCGAAGCCTACCCGGGTGTCGGCGTCATATGCGCCGGAGCCGTTGTCCGCGATGTAAACCACAGGATAACCTGCCGGAATGACTTCTTCTTCGGGCAGCTTCTGCAGCTGGTACGCCGTCACTATAGAGTCGGCGGAACCCTCGGCGGTGAGCTTGCCCACCACCTTGTAGCCCTGCAGAACGCCGCTGTCCGTGACCGGCAGCCCGTCGAGCTCGTAAGGCTTTGTAATGGCTATCACTCTGCCTTGCTCCACAGTGTCAGGCTGCTCCAAAAAGCCGCCGGTGGCGATTTCCGTAAGCATAGGCGTCCATGCGTATTTGCTGTCCTGGCCCTGAGTCCCGTCGTGTGTCCTGTATTCTATGGCGTCGTCCGTCCCCTCAGGATTCTGGTAGAAGTAACTGCCGCTCCGCAGCCGCAGGCCTATCTGACCGTCGCCGAAAGGTATGATTGTTACCGAATCAGGCGTGCTCCACTGCACAGGACGGTTGTAATGCGTGCCTGCGCCGCTTTCGGTTTCCGGGCCGTTGTAGAAGCCGGTCCCCACGCACTGTATGGTGTACGTCCCGTCGGCGTTGCCTTTGAAGACGAAGCTGGCGCGCTCTTCCGCGGCGGCATCACCAATAGTCTTGTTCGTGAGCCAATAGCTGTCGCCGCCGGACTGGTGCGTATACCTGCCGTCAGCTGTCATCACGTTGTCTGAGCGTTCCGGCATAGAGGCGTCCGCAAGCTGGAGCACATACCACTTGCCCTCTTCCGGTCTGACCATCGACGAGTACAGCTTGTTGAAGGCGTCGGCAAGCCGCTTGTTGGTGCTTTCAACCAATTCGCCCGTAACGCTCTCGGCGTTCTCGTAGCTGTCAATCGCAGCTTGCGCCTCTGTTTCGTACGTTTCAAGGCTTTCGGCGGAGGTGAATTCGCCTATCCTGTCGCCGGGCGTAAAGTTCTGGATGTTCAGCTTGGCCATGGACACCGCCGAATCCGCGATGTTCTTGCCGTTGAAGTCAAGTATGGCCTTGTTGAGCTCGTCAACAGTCTCTTGCGCCACCGTGCCGCCGGACGCGAACTCTTGCTGCCCTTTCTGTATGGCGGCGAAGAGGCCGGCGGCCAGGTTCTTGTAGCCTGCGGTGCAGGTCAGCGAGCTCTCCTCGTCAACGCCCGTTACAGGGAAAAGGTTCACTTCGGAGAATTCGGCGATCGGATGTTGGTGGAACTCATAATGAGGCTGGACTGCAAGGAACTCGAAACGCACGTACTTGTAGCCCTTGATGCCCGTAACAAGCGTATAGACCGGTTCGGTCGAGAATACGGAAATGTCCTCGCTGCCCAAATCGGCTTTCTCGATCAGGGAGGGAAGCTCCTTCCATCCGCTTGCGTCGTTGCTTACAGACACGCGCATCTTGGAAGGCGAGCGATGCCACTCCCCGTTGTTGCGCTGCCTGCTGTAAAGCATAACAGAATCGGGCAGGCCCTCGGAAGCCGTCGTCTCGAAGCGCAGGTAGTGGGTCGCGTCCTCGCTTTCGGTATCCCACGCGCTGTTCCACCACGTGTCGATGTTGTCATCGATGAGGGCGTTGAAATCCTTGCCCTCGTCCACCGAACTGTTGTTACTGTAAAGCTGGCTTGCGTCGTTTATGATCTTTTCGCCGCGCGTGTACACGGTGTTCTTGTTGTACAGGCGTTTGGCCGTCTTCAGGGCGTTCTCCAGCTCGTACCGTAGCGTTGTCTGGGCGTCGGCGGCCTGTATTGCCTGATACTCCTCTTCAGGAATGGGAATGAACGCCCATGATGTGCCGGCGTCTACGGCCATGCCCTCGTAGTAACGGAGTACGGCGGAAGACGCGGTGCCTTCAAGGTGGTCGCCGTCGTCATAATGGTAAGCGGAATCCACTCCGTTGGTGAAGTAGAACTGTCCGCACATAGCCTCGTAAGGCTTTATAATCTGCGGGACTTCCGCCGCGTTGCTGAAGTTCATAAGCTGCCACGACAGGTTGGCTTCCGCCTTGCCCAGATATTTCCCGTTGCCCATGTTCTGGACATAATACCTGTCGCCCTGTATGCGTGTCACTTTCCATATCTGGCTTACGGTAGCGGCGGGAGTGCGCGCCCAGCCCGGGCGTCCGTCCACAATCTGCATATAGTAATTGGGGTCGTTCCTGCGGGCGAACCAGTGCGTGAGCTGTATGCGGTAGTACCCGTCTTCGAGGCCGCGGTCGCGGTTGGCCTTGTAAGCTTCGGCCGCCGCGAGGAATCTCCGGTAAACTTCACCGTACTCCTCGTCCGTATAGCTCTTCCCTTCAGAATAGTTCAGCATGGTGTCGGCTTCAGCTTCCGCTTCGCGGTACTCGTTGAGCACTTCCTCTGAGGATATGTAGCCCGGCGCGTCCAGCACCGTGTCAATGCCGTTCGCGAGGCCGCCGTTCTCAGCCCAGCAGTTGAGCAGGCTGGTCCTGTTCTGCATTGAGGCGAGCCTGTCTATCTGTTCCTGCGGCACTTTCTTTATAATCCAGTCGGAAGGCGAGCCTATGCCGCCCTCGAATATCACAATCCTGCCGCTCTTGCCTGCGCCTTCGTCATGCCCGTCCTGGTGGAACGGGCGGGGGGGGTACTCGTTCCAGTCGCGCCGGTCGGAGATGTGCCAGTGCCCCGCATGGTTCATCGGCAGGAGCAGCGAGTAGTTCTGGAATTCCGACGACCATTCTACAGGCTGGCTGTCGTTTTTGCTGCTGGACTGGTTGATGTACACGCCCGAGCCCATATTCTTGATGGAGTAGTGCGCCGTCCCCTCTATCTCTTCGTATTCAGTGCCGGAAGCAGTGCCGACGGTCTTGATTTGCCAGATGAACGAGGGGTCGTTCTCATCGAAAGCCTTCCAGCCGAGGTATCTGGGCTCGTCATTCTTCGGAGCGTATATCGCGAAACCGCCGTTATCTGCTATCGTGAAGTCTTCATTCGCCGTGTAGAAATAGTAGTAGCCTCCGTCCTCTATCGGAACCATGCTTTCGTCGCTTTGCAGCCATGAATAAAGGGTGTCCAGCTTGTTGAGGGTGCTCCAGCACTCTTCGTCGCTCATGCTTTCGAGATTGTCCACAGCATACGACCAGAGGTCGTAGAACTCTCCGAATCTGTCCTCATCGTTGACAAACCCCGGTTCATTTCCCACCTTATACAAATCCATCCAGTTGGTCGGCATTTGGCCAAGGAACTCGGTAAGGAAATCGCGCCCCGTAGTCGCGTCGTAATATCTGTGCATGAGCCAGACGTTGGTGTCCTGATACTGGCCGAAGCCCTTGATGTTCTCGTTCGATTCGTTGCAGACGAAGCCGCGGTTCCACGCGTCATTGGCGTACAGGTCGACAATCGTCATTGCCGCGCCGTTGTCCATCCAGCCGGGAGTGAACGAGCCGTAGCTCATGGAGCCGAACTCGTTCTGGTCAGAAGAGCGGAAGAACGCGAAAGCCGCCGCTTCGTCAGCGTTGTCAACCATGAAAATGCAGTCTTCGTGGTTGCCGCCGTTGGGCGACCACTCCGCGCCGATGTACTCGCCGGAGGCCTTATGCTTAAGCCTGTACAGCCGTCGGCCCTTGGTGGCCCCGTCGGCCCTGTCTTGTGTGCAGACCGAATCGAGCTGCTCTATCACCCAGATAATGTCCGCGGGAATTTCTTCGCCCTCGAAACGTGTGAGTGCAGGGATAAACAAGTTGTATCTGTCTGCCCTGTGCTTGAGAGGGCCAAGATAACCTCCAAGGTTGGAGTCGTCGCTATAGCCCTCGAACGCCACCTCCATCCCATTCAGCTCTCCGGCTATGTCTACAGGAGCGCTGAGGATGTACTTGGCGTGAACGGCGGGCGCGTTCAGCAGCAAGGCTGCCAGCGCCGCGCAATTGAAAAACCCGAATTTCTTCATACGCTATTGTTTTTGGTTAATAATGGTTAGTCTGTCTTGGCCCGTCTGCCGTCGGCGACGGACATCCTGCCCGCGCCCGTCTCTATGGCATCACGCAAATATACCGCTTTATTTCTTTTGCAACACCCATCTTACCCCCCCCCTTAACAAACTTTAACTGAAATTTCGTTTCCCGCCCCCTCGCGCACGGCTGCTGCGGCCCTCCGTCAGATGAATCCCCCGGTTTGCGTACTTGTTGCAGTGTCCGAAAAGCGGCGTGCCTGCACGGACGATGTCTGTCTTCGCGGCATGAAAATCCCCGCGCCTGCAGCGGCAAGGCGAATAACTTTCGGAACTATGCCGTTAAGTCTTGTGCCGCGAATGCGGGCTGCCGCCAGGCCGGGGGAGCCGGCGGCGGTTCGCGGGCGCTGC
>CAZLLM010000127.1:0-5001 GCA_964560405.1 uncultured Prevotella sp. | reverse complement strand
GCGGGAACGGTACGGATGCCGCCGGAAAACGGGGAAGAGCAGGCAGGAACTCAAAGTACTGCGGACAAGGAGCGGGGAAGCCGCGGGCGGAAAGCAAGAGGCGTGGGGCGGGAAGCGGGGAAAACGCCGTCCGCGCATCCGTATTCCGCCGTCTTCGCCGCCTCAAAACAGCTCCTACACACGCTCCGTTTTCTGCCTGCCGTCGCAAAACCGGTCCGCGTTCCCGCGCCCGCGAGAGGTGGCGCGTCCTGAGCCGGGAGGACGGGGGCGGGGCGCGCCTCGGCCGCGGAACGGCGCTTATTTCCGGCCGGGTGTTCGCGGTATAGAAAATTATCCATAAATTCGCACACTACATCACGGTTTGTGCAAACAATGGAACACGGAAAAGCCGGGAGCTTCCTCGCGCTCGTCGAAAGGGCGGTGAGGGAATACTGGGACTGCGACGCGCTCACCGATTACGACGGGGTAACGCTGCAATACAAGGACGTGGCCCGCAAAATCGAGAAGCTGCACATTCTCTTCGGGGAGGCCGGCGTGGAGAAGGGCGACAGGATAGCCATCTGCGGGAGGAACAGCTCGCAGTGGGCGGCGGCCTGCCTGAGCGTCCTGACGTACGGGGCCGTGTGCGTGCCCGTGCTGGCCGACTTCAAGCCGGAGCAGATCTACAACATCGTGAACCATTCGGAGAGCAAGCTGCTCTTCGTGGGCGACCTCGTGTGGCCCTCCGTCAGCGAAAGCGAGATGCCGGGGCTGGAAGGCATATTCGGGCTGGCGGACTACTCGCTGCTGGCGAGCCGGTCGGCTACGCTGGCGTCGGCGAGGGAGAGGCTCAACGAGCTGTTCGGGCGCAGGTTCCCGAAGAACTTCCGCCGCGAGCACGTGGCCTACCGCCGCGACGAGGCGGAGGAGCTGGCCATGATAAACTACACCTCCGGCACGACGAGCAGCCCGAAGGGGGTGATGATCCCGTACCGCGCGCTGTGGGGCAATATGGACTTCGCCGGGAGCGCGCTGCACATGTGTGTGCGCAAGGGGAGCCGCCTCGTCTCGCTCCTGCCCATGGCCCACATGTACGGCTTGGCGCTGGAGTTCCTGTTCGAGTTCATATCGGGCGCCCACGTGTTCTTCCTCATGAAGAACCCCAGCCCCACGGTCATCTTCGACGCTTTTGCGAGAATCCGCCCCGACTTCATAGCCGCCGTGCCCCTCATACTCGAAAAGGCACTGCGCCACAGCGTCCTCCCGCAGCTGCGCACGCCCGAAATGCGGATGCTCTTCCGGCTGCCCTACATAAGGGACAGGATAGGCGGCCTGATATGCCGGAAAATGAAGAAAGCCTTCGGCGGGAGGTTCTACGAGATAATGATAGGCGGCGCTCCTCTGAACAAGGGCATCGAAGAGCTGCTGCGCCGCGTGCGCTTCCCTTACGCCGTGGTGTACGGGGCGACGGAATGCGCCCCTGTGATAACCTACGCCGACTACTCCGTGCTGCCGGAAGGCTCATGCGGCCGGGCGGCGAGGCACATGGAGGTGAGAATAGCCTCGCCCGACCCGCAGCGCGAGGCCGGTGAGATACTGTGCAGGGGCGTGAACGTGATGCTGGGCTACTACAAGAACCCGGAGGCCACGGCGCAGGCGATAGACGGGGACGGCTGGTTTCACACGGGCGACCTCGGAGTAACCGACGAATACGGCTACATATACATCAGAGGGCGGCTGAAGAACATGCTGCTAACCTCCTCCGGCCAGAACGTGTATCCGGAAGAAATAGAAAGCAAGCTGAACTCGCTGCCTTACGTGGAGGAGAGCCTTGTGATACAGAAAGGCAACAGGCTTTACGCCCTCGTCTACCCCGGCGGCCAGCCCGCGAAAGGGCGCAGGCTCTCCCCCGCGGAGCTGGGGCAGGTGATGGAGCAGAACAGGCGGACGCTGAACAACGCCCTCCCCGCATACTCGCAAATATCCGGGATAAAAACCGTGGACAGGGAATTCGAAAAGACAGCGAAGCAGAGCATCAAACGCTTCCTTTACGCAAACGGCAAAACCAGCTGAACCCCCGCGCCGAGGCATGCGCGGCGCAAAAGCAAAGGCCGGGCGCGGACACAACCGCACGAAAATGAAAGCGGAACACTTTTTGGCACAAACTTTGCTGCACTCATCAGGCGCCCTCCGGCGGCGCCTCTCACACGCAAACAACACAATCCGCCGCACGGCACATCACCACCGCCCCGGCCGGCAGACAGAGCCGGCGAAGGCAGAGAGCAAGCGAAAATGAACAACCAGTTTTCACCCAGAGTATCCCACATACTCATATACAGCAAGGAAGAGGCGGAACGCCTGAGGTCGAACCTGATCGACCCGGGACATCTGTTCCTCGGGCTGCTGCGCGAAAAGTCAGGCAAGGCGATAGAACTGCTGAACAAGTTCCACGTAAGGCTCGACGACCTGAAGCGCGAGACGGAAGAAAGGCTGAGCCAGGAGGCGGGCGGCAAAGTCCGCCGGGACATATTCAGTGAGATAACCCTCTCCGACTCGTCCGCGAAAATACTGCGCCTCTGTACGCTCGAAGCGAGGCTACTGCGCAGCAGCTTCGTCGACACGGAGCACCTTCTCCTCGCGCTCCTGAAAGACAGCGGCAACATGGTGTGCAGCATCCTCAACAAAAAAGACGTGACCTACGAAGCCGCCCACGACATGCTGGCCATGAAGCCCGACGTCCGCTCCGGCTTCGGCTTCAGCGAAGACGAGGAAGACGAAGGCGGCGGGCCGCAGAACAAGCAGGGGGCGAAAGTGTCCGACAGCCGCGACGCGCCGGGAAGCGAGACGCCTGTGCTCGACAGCTTCGGCTTCGACCTCACGGCGGCGGCGAGGAAAGGGAAGCTCGACCCTGTCGTGGGAAGGGAAAAGGAAATAGAGCACCTCACCCAGATACTGAACCGCCGCAAGAAGAACAACCCCATCCTTATCGGCGAGCCCGGAGTGGGCAAAAGCGCGATAGTCGAAGGGCTGGCGGCGCTGATAACAAAGCACAAAGTGCCCCGCACGTTCCTCCGCAAACGCATCATCGCGCTTGACATGGTTTCGCTCGTCGCGGGCACGAAGTACCGCGGACAGTTTGAGGAGCGCGTAAGGGGGCTTCTCGACGAGCTCCAGAAAACCCCCGACGTGATACTTTTCATAGACGAGATACACACTATCGTCGGCGCGGGCTCCGCTCCCGGCACGATGGACGCCGCGAACATACTGAAGCCCGCGCTGGCCAGGGGGGAGATACAGTGCATCGGAGCCACGACAATGGACGAGTTCCGCAAGTCAATAGAAAAGGACGGGGCGTTGGAGCGCCGCTTCCAGAAAATAATCGTCGAGCCGACCACGCGCGAGGAGACACTGCAGATACTCCGCAACATAAGGAAGCGTTACGAGGATTTCCACAACGTGCTCTTCACAGACAGCGCCCTCGAAGCCTGCGTCACCCTTACCGACCGTTACATAACCGGCCGCTGCCAGCCCGACAAGGCGATAGACGCGCTCGACGAAGCCGGCTCCCGCGCACACATCACCAACCTCAAAGTGCCGAAGGACATCGAAGAGCAGGAGGCGGACATAAGCGAGATAAGGCGCAGGAAAGACGAAGCGGTGCATAAGCAGAACTTCGAGGAAGCCGCCAACCTGCGGGATCAGGAAATGAACCTCGCCCTCCTCTACGAGGCAAGGAGGAAAGAGTGGGAGGCAAGCCTCAGCGAACAGCGCGAGACTATCGACGTGCCGCAGATAGAGGAGGTGGTCTCGCGCATGTCGGGAATCCCCGTGCAGAAAATGGTGCGCGCCGAAAACATCCGCCTGAAAGGAATGCACGAGACGCTCGCCGCCGCCGTTATAGCGCAGGACACGGCCATCGCGAAGATAACAAAAGCCGTCATGCGGAGCCGCACAGGGCTGAAAGACCCCGCGCGTCCGATAGGGACGTTCCTGTTCCTCGGGCCCACAGGCGTGGGGAAAACCCTCCTCGCCAAGAAGATGGCCGACTTCATGTTCGGCTCCGAAGAATCCCTCATCCGCATCGACATGAGCGAGTACATGGAGAAATACACCGTCAGCCGGCTCGTCGGCGCCCCTCCCGGGTACGTGGGCTACGAAGAGGGAGGGCAGCTCACCGAGCGTGTCCGCCGCCGCCCGTACTCAATCATACTCCTCGACGAAATCGAGAAAGCCAACAGCGACGTGTTCAACCTCCTCCTGCAAGTGACAGACGACGGCAGGCTGACCGACGGCAACGGCAGGACGGTGGACTTCAGGAACACGGTGATAATAATGACTTCGAACAGCGGCACGAAGCAGCTGCGCGAGTTCGGGCAGGGAATAGG
Organism: uncultured Prevotella sp.; assembly: GCA_964560405.1. GTDB lineage: Bacteria > Bacteroidota > Bacteroidia > Bacteroidales > Bacteroidaceae > UBA6398. The sequence goes on along the minus strand of CAZLLM010000127.1, from coordinate 637 downwards.
CTTCGAGGCGGCCGCCGCCGACGACAGCAGGAAAAGCGGGGAAATCATACGCAAAGCCCTGAACAAGACATTCGCGCCCGAATTCCTCAACCGCATCGACGAGATCATAATCTTCGAGCCGCTGTCGAGGCAGGCGGTGCGCTCCATCGCCGACATAGAGGTCGGCAGGTTCGTGAAGCGGGTGGAAAGCCTCGGCTGCACGCTCGAAGTGAGCGAGGAAGCCCGCGACTTCATCACAAGCAAAGGGTACGACCCTAAACTGGGGGCGCGGCCTCTGAAACGCGCGATACAGACGTACCTCGAAGACAAGGTCTGCGAGCTTCTCATGGACGCCGCGCCGGATGAAAGCCGGAAAATACTGGCCCGCGGCGGCGAGGAAGGCCTGCGCGTGGAATGGGAAAGCCGGTGAGCCTCCGCCCCGGCTCCCGTCATAGCGGCTCCCGCCCCGCTTCCGTCTCCCCCGCGCACCCCTCCCTGTTTTTCCGCCCGTTTCCCTCCCGCGCTTCCCCGTTTCCCTTTCCGCATTTGCTCCGTTTTCCCGCCCGCGCCTGTTCCGTTTTGCGGCGGGTTCTTTCCGTTTCCTGCCTGCGTTTTACCGTTTTCCGTCCGTTCCATCCCGTTTTTCTCGCACGTCTTT
>CAZLLM010000126.1:0-5015 GCA_964560405.1 uncultured Prevotella sp. | reverse complement strand
ATCAAGGGAAAGCTATGCGCGGACAAGGGACATATCGGCCAACCCTTGTTTGAGAGCCTTTTCCTTGACGGGATACGGCTTGTCACTAAGGTTAAAAACAGCATGAGAAATTCATTGACGAGCATAGCTGACAAAATCCTGCTCAGGAAACGGGCGCTGATTGGGACAGTCAACGACGGGCTGAAGAATATCGCACAGACAGAGCACTCCAGACATCGCTCTTTCAACAATTTCATTGCCAACTCCTTGCCGGCTGTCGCTGCCTGTTGTTTCTTTGAGAAGAAACCTGCCATTGATGTCTGCTTCGTTAAGGACAGCCAACTTGCATGCTTCTGACCTTATTTCGAACTCACGTTAAAATAAGTTATTTCGCAAATAAATAAGTCACGTTTTTATAAGACAAATTATAATAATTTTCTAATTCTTGTGTAAAGAGTAGTGGAAATACTTCGCAAGCACTTGTAAAACAGACACAGAATAAAACAGGAAACAAGTTGTAAGTTGTCGGATGACAGGTCGTATGCGTTTCAAGGTATAAGTATGCTATCAAAATATTATAGTCTGTTTTCAGGGATAAGCCTTGTGCATTTTGAGAGACATCCGATGTGCATTCCGCCGACATTGTGGCGGGTCTGAGCAGATTCTCCTTGCAAGCGCAGAATTAAGCGATAAATTTGAAGAACTCAGTGACTATGGTAGGGAATCCATGTCTCAGCCGTCTGTTTATTTTGATTATGATTTATTCGGACATCTGTTCGTAGATGACATTAAAACCGGCACCCTTTGGGAAATACTGCTGTCTCAACCTGTTATGATATTCAATGCGCCCCCATTTCTCCCTCTCGGAGTATGGAAGGGCAAAGCCCCCCTTTCCCAGACGCCTTGCAATAAGGAGATGTTCGGCGAATCCGCTGCCGCTGTCAGTGGAGACAGGCCTGATTTTCCCGAAGTAAGGCGGTAGCTTCAGGATCGCAGTCTACGTGTTCGCGTGAGATGTGTGTGTTCGCCCTTCGGGAGCTTCCTTGCCATTATATATAATAGATGAAGCATTCCGTCCGGCAAGGGCCGATATCGCGCCTTTGCCGTCCTTGCCGGCAATTGTATTCCGTCTCAATACCCTGGGTGTCAATCCATTTCATCTTTTAGGCCTCTCGTCTGTCACGGTGCGCTCCTGTACCGTCGTGTATGTGACTTTGACTCAGCGTTTATGGTGTCTCAATTGGTGGCGGCAATGTTTCTGCAGGTTTTCCCCGGCCGCTTTGTCCGCACGGACATAAGCATAGGCGGTTTCAACACATACGCACTTCTCTTCCTCTTTACGAATTTTTTACGAACTTTTTACGAAGACAGCCTGCGATAAAATCACCGGCGACCATTGTTCCCCGGTGATTTTATCGCGGACAAATTTACGCAGCCTAATTGTCAGCTTGCAGTAATCCTGCGGTCTGTGCTTCCTGTCATTGGCTTCTGCCTGCGCTTGTTTACAGCGGCAGCCGCGTTGGTCGCTGTTGCGCTTCAATTCCTCGCGGAGAGTGGATTGTGAGATTTTCATGGCCTCACAGATCCCTTTTCTGCCCTTTTTCTGTCGGAGCGGCACATATGTTGTGTGCCGTTGCTCCGGGTTCAGACGTTTATATATGACGACACAGTATTGTTTGAACTCCGGGAGACTTCAGTCTCCTTTTTTTGTGTCGCAGACTGAATTCTGATGCAAAGCTGCCTTCTGCTGAAGTTGGGCTCAACGAGGGATTCACATGCAGAGGAGCGAGGAAAAGACTGTAGCACTTCTTATTGGAAATTTTAGGAGCGTTCTAATCAAGTTGTCGCAGGGACATTTTGACGTGTTGCTGCAAAGTCGTATCTTTGCAAAGAACTGTTTTTAACGGCATACGAGGCGTTTGTTCCATGGTGTAATGGTAGCACTAGAGTTTTTGGTTCTCTCAGTCATCGTTCGAATCGGTGTGGAACAACAGGTGGCGGTCAGTAGATAGACTTTTCAAAGTCTGCCTAGTTTTTTGTATGAAAAGGAGTTGTGTATTTGTGGTAAAAGTCCACAAAGGGTTCAGCTGTCAACTGGTCTGATGGCGGATTCGCAGGTTTTAAGGTGGCTTCATGTAAGGGAGAAGCCACGGCGGGATTTCAACTTGACAAACAGAAATCCGATATCGAGGTGCATCAAGCGGACAGGATGGAAAAATACGTTGAAACTCCAAAAGGCAACCGTAACCTTTATGCGTAAATCAGACGAGTAAACAACGGAGTATGCATAGCTTGTTTCGGAAATTTCGGCGGCTCATGGCCATAAAAAAAAAACGAACTCCACGTAGTCAGCAGAGGCCGAAGTAGCGTATGTCGTTCATGTCAATGGAAAGGCCAGAAGATTTGCGATGTCATCAATGGTGTATACGCCGTGTCGTAGGCTGGTTAGGTGCATAGGCGGGACGTGGCGGGTCGAAGTACGCGCTGGGTTAAGCCGATTGGTAGGCAGCAGAAATTAAGAAAGCCGGAAACATGAAACAGAGGGGAGTGGTACTTGACGAAAGCAATCTCCGGCTTGCGCGGTAACAACTGGTAGGCAAGGCGTGGGCGTTGACCGACTGACCGTTTGTGCGGCTGATGGTTTTGCAGAGTCCAAGCGTTCAATCCTGACAATGGAATACCGTCTCTGCGGTCGTTACGTATGGCGGAAACGCCCCGGTTTTCGCAGAGGCGAAAAGTGGGGAGCGGCTGCATGAAGCAGCGTGTGTGCAAAATGGTTATGCGTTCCGTAACTGGTTGGTCAGGGTGTGGGTTAGGTCTAAAAGAGAATTCGGTCAAAACGCATGTCAGCCGACTAGACGACCTCGAATGTCCCGGCTTTGGTTTTGGAGGATTGCCGACCGACAAACAATGGGAAGCGCGGTCACATTGAGGCGTGGACAAGCTCACGTGTAAAACTCTGCAGACATCCGCGGGTGCGTTTCCGTAGATGAAAGGCTGCGGCTGCCAGGCTAGGCAATACGAGGGCGGACGAACTGCTTTGCCGCAAACTTAATGAAAGGCAGGGAAGAAAGGACGGGCGAACGAATGCCTCCGCGCCATAACGCGCATAACTATCCGAAAACAATAGAAGATGTTCAGGGAAACGGAACTGATGCAGGCGGGAAGCGGAAGCGGGTGGAAGAGGGGAAACTGCGGCGGGGAAGCCGCCGCGCGCCGCGGACGCGCCGGAAGAAAGGGCGCGTCCGCAAGCGGGAAAATGCGCAAACGGAAAAAATGCGGGAATGGGAACGGGAACGGGAAACGGAACTGGCGGGGCGGGGCGCGGGCTGAGGCACCTGCCGCGCATTGTCCGGCGCATCGGCGGCACTATGGCACTACGGCAACGGCGCGCTAAGGCATCGGCGGCGCTAAGGCATTGGCGGCAGGCTGAAGCCGCTGCGGTATGTGTGCCTTATCCATTCGGCGGCCATGTCGGAGGCACCGAATTCGGCGTAGCGCCTGTCGAAGCGCGGGTCGCCGTCGACGACCGCGTATTCGTCCGCCGTGACAATCTTTATTCTGTCGTTGGGGAATATGTTCGTGAACCTCATGTTCTCGCCATCCCATTTCAGAGTCCGGCACAGCCCGGAGAGCCTCGTCGCCAGCACGCCCAAGACTACCATTTCGTTGAACGGCCCGGAGAAGCGGAAGTTCGACGACGCTTCCGTGCGGCTTCCGGGCGGTTCCTTGCACGCCCTTATCCAGTCTTGCTCATGCGCGTTCGAGGACCAGATGTCGCCGTTCCCGCCTTTTATTCTCGGTATCGTCGGCTCCGGCTGCCGGAAGTCCTTCATCCTGTCCGTCGGCAGCAGCGTGGGGTTCATGCCGTAGCATCCTGTCATGATTTTCCCTTTTGTCCCCACAAATATGATGCCGCCGTTCTCATCGCCGAGCATCTCCCCGTCCTTTAGCTCGCCGGGCCTTTCGGGCGTGAGCCCTCCGTCGTACCAGCAGACCGTAAGCGGCGGCATTTTCACGCCGCCTCTGGCGGGGCGTCCGGGAAACTTGTATATGACTTTCTGCGCCTGCGGCGGCGAATAGAGGTTCGCGAGCGTCGAGCTGGCCTCAACGCTCGCGGGGTGTTTCAGGTCGAGGGCCCAGCAGAGCGGGTCCATTATGTGGCAGGCCATGTCGCCGAGCGCGCCCGTGCCGAAGTCCCAGAAGCCGCGCCAGTTCCACGGCGTGTACGCCGGGTCGTATGGGCGCTCCGCCGCGGGCCCCACGAACAGGTCCCAGTCAAGCTCCGGCGGCACGGGGGCTCCGCCTTCCGGCTTCGGGAGACCTTGCGGCCAGATGGGGCGGTTGGTCCAGCAGTGCGCCTCGTAAACGTCGCCGATGACCCCCGCGCGTATCCATTCGGCGACCTGCCGGCACCAGTCGAAGGAGTTGCCCTGGTTGCCCATCTGCGTTGCCACCTTGTGGCGCTCCGCGAGCTTCGCGAGCAGCCTTGACTCGTACACGCTGTGCGCGAGCGGCTTCTGCACGTATGCGTGCTTCCCCAAGGTCATCGCGTGGGCGGCCACCGCCGCGTGCGAGTGGTCGGGCGTCGCCACGAGGACGGCGTCGATGGACTGCGCCATCTCGTCAAGCATTTTCCGCCAGTCCTTGTAGCGTTTCGCGGCGGGGAAGTCGTTGAAGGTCTTGGCCGCGTATTTCCAGTCGACATCGCACAGCGCGACAATGTTCTCCGTGCTCATGTTGGCCAGGTTGCGCCGCCCTACGCCGCCTATCCCCACGCCGGCTATGTTGAGCCTGTCGCTCGGCGAAGTGTGCCCGAAAGCCTTGCCCAGTATGCTGCCCGGCGCGATTGTGAAGCCCGTGGATACAAGGGCCGCGGCCTTTATGAATTCCCGTCTGTCCATGCTTGCTTGATGTTATGTGAGGTTCCGCGCCCTGCGGCCTGCCTCGCGCCCCGTTCCCGCGGCGGGGCGGGCGGCTTCGGCTCCGGCAAGGCGAGGAAGCAAATGTAGCCAAAAGTTTTCTGCCTGTCATGT
>CAZLLM010000125.1:0-5015 GCA_964560405.1 uncultured Prevotella sp. | reverse complement strand
GCATTCGCGGTATGGGATTGCGCAGGCCTTAATGGCACAGTCCCGTTTCAAAACCACAGGAGAAAACACGCTTTCAAAATCTCAGAAAGAAACACGCTTGCGGCATACGCGGCGGGCTGCGAGCGCGGGAAGCCCGCATGCCGTCTGCACGGCATTAAAACGCCCCCGCCCGTAGCAAGGGCAGTCCTTGCATGGCGGCGGCTCAATCCGGCTCGGCCGGGCGGCCGGCTGATGACGGCTTCGCCAATGCGCCGTCATTCCCACTCTATCGTCGAAGGGGGCTTGGAGGAGATGTCGTAGCAAACGCGGTTCACCCCGCGGACGCGGCGTATTATGTCGTTGCTGACCTGCGCGAGGAAATCGCAAGGCAGCCGCGCCCAATCGGCAGTCATGGCGTCCGCGCTCGTTACGGCGCGCAAGGCGACGGCAAGCTCATACGTGCGCTCGTCGCCCATTACGCCGACGCTGCGGACCGGAAGAAGTATTGCGCCAGCCTGCCATACTTGGTTGTAAAGCTCGTCTGCGCTCCCGTCCGCGCCGATGACTTTCCACTCGTGCAGGGCGCGAATGAAAATATCGTCCGCTTCCTGCAATATCCTGACTTTCTCGCGGGTTATGCCGCCTAGAATGCGCACCGCAAGACCGGGGCCGGGAAACGGATGGCGGAAAACAAGGCTTGCGGGCATGCCTAACTGCCGCCCGACGCGGCGCACTTCGTCCTTGAAGAGCCACCGCAGCGGCTCGCACAGCTTGAGGTTCATCTTTTCGGGGAGGCCGCCCACGTTATGATGGCTCTTTATCGTCTTGCCTGTGATGTTAAGGCTCTCTATCCGGTCGGGGTAAATGGTGCCCTGCGCCAGCCAGCAAACGCCGTCTATCTTCCTCGCTTCCGCCTCGAACACATCGATGAAGCCTTTGCCTATGATTTTACGCTTCCGCTCCGGGTCGGCGACGCCTTCCAATTCGCGCAAGAATTTGCCGCTTGCATCCACGCCTTTAACATTCAGCCCCAGCTTTTCGTACTCGCGCAGCACTTCCCCGTACTCGTTCTTGCGCAGCAATCCATGGTCTACGAAAATGCAAGTCAGGTTCTTTCCCACTGCGCGGTTCAGAAGAACCGCAGCAACGGACGAATCCACGCCGCCGCTAAGCCCTAAGACCACTTTGTCGCCGCCCAGCTGCTCCCGCAGCCCGGACACCGCAGTGTTGATGAAAGACGCGGCACTCCAGTCCTGCCTGCTGCCGCAGATATCCGCCACGAAATTCCGCAGGAGCTGCATCCCCTGCACGGTGTGGTACACTTCCGGGTGGAACTGCACGCCCCACACCCGCTCCTTTTCCGAAGCGAAGGCCGCGTACTCCACTTTCTCCGTCGAGGCCACCGTGCGGAATCCTTCGGGCAGCGCGGTTATTGTGTCGCCGTGGCTCATCCAGACCTGCGAATTCACGTCAAATCCTTTGAACAACGGGTCTCCGGTGTCGAAGTACGTGAGATGCGCGCGCCCGTATTCGCGTGTCGCGGCAGGCTCTACCTTGCCGCCGCGGGTGTGGGCGATGTACTGTGCGCCGTAACAGATGCCGAGCACCGGGTATCGCCCGCACAGGCTGTCCAGGCCGGTCTTAAAGGCGTCGGGGTCATATACGCTGAAAGGCGAGCCGCTCAGAATTACGCCTATCACCGAGCCGTCGCCTTCGGGGAATTTGTTGTACGGGAGTATTTCGCAGAAAGTGCCGAGCTCGCGTACTCTGCGTCCGATTAGCTGCGTTGTCTGCGACCCGAAGTCGAGGATGATTATTTTCTGCTGCATCGCTTTTCCGTGAATTTCCGCAGGCAAAGTTAGCGAAAACAGGCGAAACGTCGCCGTCAGAACCGCTTCGCGTCCTGCCTGTCAAAGGAGGGGGCAGGCGCGGCCGCCGTCTTCGTGCAGCGAGTTTTTGAGGTTCATCAGCATGACGGCGTACAGCGCAGCCGTTTCGGTGCGGAGGCGGCTGCTTCCTAAGCTCGCGGCGACGAAGCCTTCCGACAACGCGAGGCGCACTTCCTCTTCGCTGAAATCCCCCTCCGGGCCTATAAGGACGGTGATGTCGCCGCTTTCCATCGCCGTCGGAAGGTAGTGCCTGCCGTCGGGGACAGCCGCCCTAGAGCCGTTACCGCCGCAATCAGTATCGCAGCCGAGGCAGTAGGCTATGTAGCGCACGCCGTCCCTTCCCCGTTCCCTTACGAACTTTCCGAAAGGCATCATGCCGTTTATCTTAGGGAGGAAAGCCTTGCGGCTCTGCTTCACGGCTGATATGGCAATCCGCTCTATGCGGTCTAATCGCAGCGTGTGCCGTTCCGAGAAACGGCAGTCCAGAAACGACAGCTCGTCTATGCCAATCTCGACCGCCTTTTCCGCCAGCCATTCCGTGCGTTCCGCGTTCTTCGTGGGGGCGACGGCGAGATGCGCGCGCCCTTTCCAAGCGGGGCGGCGTTTTTCCGACTTGTAAATTTCGTAGCGGCACACGCGGGGATTGATTTCCGCCACCCGCGCCTTGTGAAACCAGCCTTTCCCGTCAATCAGCACTATTTCGTCGCCGCGGCCGAGCCTTAAAGCCTTGGAGGCGTGCCTCGCCTCCTCTTCGGGTAGTTCGTCTTTCACCGTTGCGTCCGGGCAGAAAAAATAACGTTCCTCTTTCATTCGCCTCTTTCCTTGCACAGCGGGCCGCGCCGCCAGTTTTCCGAGAGCGGCCGGCGCTCCGCCGATGTCCCGTCCGGCAAAACTAAGAAAAAAAACAGATACGCAGCGGCGGGGGACACAATCGCGTCAAAGGCGGCCCTCCTCGGCCTTTCGCGCCGCCGCGCCGCCGCTGCGCCGCGCTTTTTTCGCTATATTTGCGCTTTGCGCAAGCCGCGGGCGGCGGAAGATGCGGCACACGCAAGGCGCAGAACTTGAAAAAGGCCGGAACGCCGGAAAAGTCATGTGGTTCGTAATATTCGCGCTGCTTCCCATAGCGGGTACATCATACGTGGGCTGGCACATCTGGCGGCTGCTCCCGCCGGGCGGCCCGCTGCGTCCCGCCGCAATGCTGCTGCTCTTCTTTGCAATAGCGGCGATGTGCGTGAATTTCAGCGGTCTCTTGGAGCGGATGCCCCTGCGTCTGGCGCAGATATGCTATGAAACTGGGACTTCGGCGCTCTTCGTCCTCCTTTACGCTGCCATCCTCTTCCTCGCGCTCGACGCATTTGCGCTTGCGCGCGTCATTCCGAAAGGCTTCACCGACGGCAGCCGGGCGGCGGCCCTAGCAATCGCGGCTCTGCTCGCCGCCGTGTTCGTTTACGGCAACATCCGCTACCGCGACAAGGCGCGCCGGGAGATAGCCCTTGCCACGCGCAAGGGCGGTGGTGCGAAAGACTTGAAGATAGTCATGCTGAGCGACCTGCACCTCGGATACCACAACCGCCGCCCCGAGCTTGCGCGGTGGATTGATATGATAAACGCCGAGAAGCCCGACCTCGTGCTGATAGCTGGCGACATCATCGACATAAGCGCGAGGCCTCTCGCGGAGGAGGGCATGGCCGAGGAGTTCCGCAGGCTGGCGGCTCCGGCTTACGCCTGCCTCGGGAATCACGAGTACTACTGCGGCATCGGGCCCGCGCTGAAATTCTACGCCGACGCAGGCATCACCCTCCTGCGCGACAGCGCGGCGTATTTCGGCGGAAACGTCTGCGTCATCGGGCGGGACGACCGCAGCAACGCCCGGCGCAAAAGCCTGCGGGCGCTCATGCGCGAGGCGGACAGGGAAAAGTACGTCATAGTCCTCGACCACCAGCCGTTCAACCTTGAGCAGGCGGAAAAGGAGGGCGCGGACTTCCAGTTCAGCGGGCACACCCATCACGGGCAGGTCTGGCCCGTCTCATGGATCACCGAGGCCGTTTACGAAAAAGCCTGCGGCCCGTACCGGCGGGGCGGCACGCAATATTACATCAGTTCGGGCATGGGGATATGGGGCGGGAAATTCCGCATAGGGACAAGCTCGGAATACATCGCGGCCACCCTGTCTTTCGGGCGGGCGGCGCGGCCGGGCGGCACCTTGAGCGAAGATTCTGAGCGGCCGGGCTTGCGGGATAAGAATAAATGAGTACTTTTGCACCCGGCTGCCGCGTCCGGGCCGCAAGCAGGCGCGGAAAGCGGAAAGAGAACAATCCTTCAAGGGCCGTCGAAGCGACGCGCGGCAAGCGTCCGCCCCCGGGAAAAACCGCAAACAGACAAGAGAAATGTACGTAATCGTAGAAATGCAAGGCCAGCAGTTCAAGGTGAAGCAAGGCATGAAGCTTTTCGTCCACCACATCAGGAACGCAGAGGAAGGCGCGACCGTCGAGTTCGGCAACGTGCTGCTGGCGGAGAAAGACGGCGTGACGGAGGTGGGCGCGCCCACGCTGGAAGGGGCGAAAGTTGTATGCGAAGTCCTGCGCCCTTTGGTGAAAGGGGACAAGATAATCGTTTTCCACATGAAGCGCCGCAAGGGCTCGCGCAAGCGCAGAGGACACCGCTCGCAGTTCACGGAAATACAGGTAAAGGAAATAACAGCATAATCAAAACAGGAAGACCATGGCACACAAGAAAGGCGTAGGCAGTTCCAAGAACGGGCGCGAGTCGGCCTCCAAGCGGCTGGGTGTCAAGATATGGGGCGGGCAGTTCTGCAAGGCCGGCAACATCATAGTCCGCCAGCGCGGCACAGTACACTATCCGGGCAAGAACGTCGGCATCGGCAGCGACCACACGCTCTACGCCCTTGCCGACGGCTACGTGAAGTTCAGGCGCGGCCGCCGCGACCGCAGCTTCGTCTCCGTCCTCACAAGCGACGAGATAACGGCGCAGGCGTAGGGCGGGGCGGGGAAACCCCCGCGTGCGGGGAATACACGGGAGCCTCGGCCGGAATGTTCCGGCCGAGGCTCCCGGATTCGCGCCCTCCCCGCCCATACCGCCGGGGGCTTCCGCGCCCCAGCGTGCGGCGGGAAAGGCATCCCGCGCCGC
>CAZLLM010000124.1:0-5078 GCA_964560405.1 uncultured Prevotella sp. | reverse complement strand
CCGGCATACCTGCGCAACAGCCGCACCATCTCGTTCTGAGCCTTTCGGCAATGTATCACAAGGGGAAGCCCGCTCCCCGCGGACCACTCCACCTGCCGCTCGAACGCCGCGAGCTGCTCCTTTTCGCGCCCGCGGCTCCAATAGTAATCCAGCCCCGTCTCGCCTATCGCCACGAACTGTCCGCCTGCATCCGACTCCAGTACGCCCTCCATCGCGTCCAGGACGGACTCCCAGCCGTCCTTCACCTCCCCGGGGTGAAGCCCTATCATCGGAAAGGCGTACCCCGGATGCCGCCCGCACACCTCCAACGCCGCGACCGCTGACGGAAGGTCTACGGAAGGCACGAGTATCCCGCCCACGCCCGCGTCTTTCGCGCGGGCGACGGCTTCGTCGCGGTCGGGGTCGAACTCCCTGTCCGCGATGTGCGCGTGCGTGTCAATGATATGGATATGCGCCATCCCCGTTCAGTTTACGCGCCCCATGAGCGATGAGACAAACCGCCGGATTTCATGTTTCCTGCCGTCTGGGAGCGGAACCTCGCCGAGAGCGCTTTCCGCTTCCTTGAAATACCTGCCAATCAAGACGGCCGCATCGGCGGCCACGTCCAGCCGCCCGTATATGTCCGTAACGGCGCGGATTTTCTCCGAGCTATCGGACTGGGCAGACGTAATCCAGCGCAGCAGCTCGGCGCGCGTCCGCCCTTCCGCCTTGGAGCAGGCCCTTATGAGCAGGTATGTCTTTTTGTTGCACAGGATGTCACCCCCTCTCTTCTTGCCGAAAACCTCCGGGTCGCCGTAAACGTCAAGACAGTCGTCCTGCAGCTGGAAAGCGATGCCCGTCATCTCGCCGAACCTGTGCAGAAGCCCCGCGCCCTCCGGCGGCGCGCCGCCGATCAGCGCGCCCATCTCCGCGGCGCAGGCGATGAGCGCGGCAGTCTTCTGGCGTATCATCCCTATGTATTCGTCTTCGGTAACATCGAGGCGGCTCTCGAAATCCATGTCGCGCCGCTGGCCTTCGCCCACTTCGATGGCGGTCTGCGTGAAAAGACGGACCAGCTCCTCTGTACGGCCTGTCCCGGCGGAAATCAGGCGGCGGTAAGCGAGCGCGAGCATGACATCGCCCGAAAGCACCGCCGTGTTCGCGTCCCACCGCTTGTGAACCGTCTCACGCCCGCGCCTCATGTCGGCGTTGTCCATGAGGTCGTCGTGCAGGAGAGTGTAATTGTGGTACGTCTCCACCGCCGCCGCGGCTTCCAGCGCCTTGCCGATGTCGCCGCCGTACATGTCGCAAGCAAGGAGCAGCAGGACGGGGCGGACGCGCTTCCCCCCGGACGACATCGCGTAGCTTATGGGCGCGTAAAGGTTCTCCGGACTGCCGGGGTAGGCTGTTTCCGACAGCCGCCGGTTCACTGCTTTCGCAAGGTCTTCAAAAGTGTGCATTGTGTGCTGTGTCTTTCATCAAGTCAGGCGTGTTTTATTTTAAGCCGGAGGCGCGGCGGGAATCCGGCGGGGCGGGGCTAATCGCCGCAAGAGAACTCTATCGGTATGGTCACCCTTACCGCGCTCGCTCTGCCGTCCACCTTACCCGGCGTCCATCTCGGCATTCTCAAGACCGCGAGCATCGCCTCGCGGTCGAGCAGGGGATGCGCTCTCCTTGTCACTTCAGGCTCAGCCACTTCGCCCTCCCGCGAAACGCAAAAGGACACCTCCACCCTGCCCCCGACCTTGTCGCGTATGCACTGGGGAGGATACCTGACGTTCCCGTCCAGCCATTTCATCAAGGCCGGAAGGCCGCCCGGAAACTGCGGCATCTGCTCCACCACCTCAACCGGCGGCGGGAGGATGCCGGGAGGCAGGCGCACCGCGTCGGCGGAATCGCCGGCGGCAAGGCTGTCGGCCGCCCCGCCTGCCGCTTCCTCTGCCGGACTGCCCGCCTCGTCCGCGCCGAAAAGGAGCTGCGAATCCGCGCTCTCGTCTTCGGAAATTTCGGGGACGAACTTCAAGGCGTTTTTCATGCGGCGGACCATGACTTTCCGCGTCAGGTCAACCGCTTTCAGTTCGTATGAGCTTTTTGCCTTGGGGGATTTCAGTTCGGAAAGGTTGGCGACGGCGCTTTTCGCCTCTTCCTTCACGCGGCCGACCTGCCACTCCAACAGCGCCAGCGGCAGGACGGCCATCAAGACGAAAGCCGCCACGACTATCGCCAATGCGCGTGTGAGCATCGCGCCCTCGTCCCGCCTGAGGACATACGCCCCGTATTCCTTGTTCCGGTTTTCAAAAACCAGACTGCACCATTTTCTGGATAATAAATTTACTTTCGGCACGTTTTAGGAGAAAGGCGCTCTATCCGGCCTGCGGATGCGCAACATTGTTCGTATGTGCAAAATTAAGCCAGATAATCGGAAAAACGTACCTTTGCCGCGCAAAAGTGGTGAATGTGTGAGAAAACTTGCGCCTTTCCTTATGCTCACACTCGCGGCGGCGACGGCGGCGGCGCAAGAGAAGTCGTCTTCCTTCAACTTCCTGAAGCTCCCGGTTTCGGCGCACGCCGCGGCTTTGGGCGGCGTAAACATATCACTGATAGACGATGACGCGACGCTGGCGTTCAACAACCCCGCCCTGCTCGCTTCGGTAAGCGACAAGACCATAAACCTCAATTACATGTCGTACATGAAAGGCTCGCTCGTAGCTTCTGCGGCATTCGTCAAGACCGCGGGCGAGCGACACACCATCGGGGTGAACGCGCAATACCTGAACTACGGAAGCATGGACGAGACGGATGAGAGCGGCAACGTAACCGGCGACTTTTCCGCCAAAGACTTCAGCCTTGCCGGACAATACAGCTACAGCCTCTCCGAACGCTGGGCCGGCGGAGCGACAGCCCGCCTGATTTTCTCGAAATACGCCGAATACTCGTCTTTCGCCGTGGCGTTCGACTTAGGGCTGAATTATTACGACGAGGACAACGATTTCTCGGCCTCTGTCACAATGCGCAACGTCGGGGCGCAAATCAAGCGCTTCGACGACAGGACGGAGCACCTCCCTTTCGACCTTGACTTAGGCGTCACACAAGGCCTCGCCCACATCCCCGTCGCGCTGTCGCTGACGCTCACTGACCTTACGCGGTGGAGTTCAAAATATTATTTCAACGAAAGCGGCAAGGAATGCTCTTTCGGAAGAATCCTGTTCAACCACTTCAGCATAGGCGTGGACATAGCCCCCGCGAAATTCCTGTACATCTCCGGCGGGTACAACGCGCGCAGGGCATACGAGCTCAAGGCCGCGGGGTCGGGCAAGGGCGCGGGCTGGTCCGCCGGCGGAGGCATAAGGCTCTCGCGCCTGAAACTGGGGCTGGCCTACTCGCGCTACCACGTGGCGGCCTCTTCCTTCCTCGTAAACCTCTCATACCGCATATGAATGCAGGCGGCCTCCCCGCGCCCGGCGCAGGGAAAGCCCCGCCCCTTTCCCGCCCGCGCCATTCCGCCCGCCGCAAGCCTATACTGTTTTATGATGAAAAAGATTGTCATCGCCATTGACGGCTATTCCTCGTGCGGGAAAAGCACCATGGCCAAGGCTCTCGCAAAGGAAATCGGCTACACATACATCGACAGCGGGGCCATGTACCGCGCCGCCGCCCTTTACGCGCTCGAAAACGGCATGATAAGCGGAGGCGCCGTAAACGCCGCCGCGCTTGAGAAGCGGCTGGACGGGATGGACATCTCATTCTCCCCCGCCGGGAACGCCACGCTCCTCAACGGCAAGGACGTGGAGCGCGAGATACGGACGCTTGAAGTCTCCTCGAGCGTAAGCGCCGTCGCCGCGCTGCCTTTCATACGCGCGTTCCTCACAGAGCGGCAGCGGCGGCTCGGCGAAAGGAAAGGTGTCGTCATGGACGGGCGCGACATAGGCACGACAGTCTTCCCGCAGGCCGAGCTCAAGATTTTCGTTACCGCCCCGGCGCGGGTCAGGGCGCAAAGGCGCTACGACGAACTGCGAGCCAAAGGCGCGAGCGCCTCCTACGAAGAGATACTCGCGAACATAATGCGCCGCGACTACGCCGACACCCACCGCGAGACATCCCCCCTGGCGAAGGCCCCCGGTGCCATTGTGCTCGACAATTCCCGCATGACACAAGAGGAGCAGAACGCATGGCTCCTCAGACAATACCGCGCCGCCGCCGGAAGGCGGAACGGCTGTGCGCATGAACCTGCAGATTGAAATCGACAGCGGCTCAGGGTTCTGCTTCGGCGTCACCCGCGCCATAAGGCTCGCGGAAGAGAAGCTCGCGTCGCCGGAACGGCTCTACTGTCTCGGCGACATCGTGCACAACGGCAGGGAATGCGAACGCCTCGCCAGAATGGGGCTGCGCACGATAAACCACAGAGAGCTCGCGCAGCTCTCCGGCGCGCGCGTGCTGCTGAGAGCGCACGGCGAGCCGCCAAGCACATACCAGACCGCGCGGCGCAACAACATCAGGATAATCGATGCCACCTGCCCCGTAGTGCTGCAGCTACAAAGGCGCATAGCGCAGGAGTACAAGGCGCCCGGCGACAAGCAGATCGCAATCTTCGGGAAGCCCGGGCACGCCGAAGTCCTCGGCCTCGTAGGGCAGGCCGGAGGCGACGCGGCGGTGATCGGGAACGCCGGCGACGCGCGAAGGCTCGACTTCCGCCGCCCCGTGCGCCTCTATTCCCAGACCACGCGCGACCCCGGCGAATTCCGCCGCATCGCCGAGTACATCGCCGCCCGCATGCAGCCCCCCGCCGCACTCGAATGGCACGACACAATCTGCCGGCAGGTGGCCAACAGGCTCCCGGCCATACAGGCCTTCGCCGCAAGGCACGATGTCGTCCTCTTCGTCTGCGGCGACAAAAGCTCCAACGGGCGGATGCTATTCTCCGCATGCCGCAAGGTGAACAGCCGGACGCACATCATCCGCCAGCCCTCCGACATCGACTACACATGGCTCGCCGGAGCGCGCACCGCCGGCGTCTGCGGAGCCACCTCAACGCCCAAATGGCTCATGGAAGCCTGCCGCGCCGCGATACTCGCCCGCTGACAACCCCGCAGCCCGCAGAA